>NZ_NXLN01000011.1:0-70918 GCF_003364135.1 Helicobacter sp. MIT 01-3238 | reverse complement strand
CTTTGAAACTCACTAGCACTAAAAGAGCCTGTGCACTCTACTCTTTTGCTTGTAGCACCAACAGTAGTGCTATGCTGCAATATGACACAATCTCCAGCTGCAAGTGTGTCTAGGCTAGCAAGTGCACTTGCTGTGAGGAGTGATAGGGCTAGCTTGCGGGGGTTGGCTGTGTGTGGTTTTTTGTCGCTTGCGTGGGGGGTGTCATATTGTCTAGCAAGAGTAACAGTATTTGGCTTTTTAAAAGCCCCATCCCTTAGAGTAACCGTGTTTGGCTCTCTTAAAGCCCCCTCCCTTGCGGAGGGGGTTTGGGGGTGGGTAAGTCTTTCGTCATTGCGAGAGAATCCGTAAGGATTCTCGTGGCAATCTATTTCTTTGCCTTTCTTATGGATTACTAGAGAAACTTCGGCTTCGCCTTGTTTTGCCGCACTCACTTCGTTCGCTCGCAATGACGAAGTGCTGTGTTTGTTTGTAGTTGCTGACTTTACTTGAGAAGCGGAGGTAGTATCTACCCACCCCCTAGCCCCCTCCGCAAGGGAGGGGGAAATTACAGATTGCCCCTCGTAAGTGGAGGGGGAATAAGTGGAGTTGCCACTCGTGCTAAGGGAGGGGGAACTGATTGGATTGCCACGCTCGCTATGCTCGCTCGCAATGACGATTGGATTGTCATATCGAGGTTTTGCGTAAATGCCCACATTGTCATATTGAGGTTTCGTAGAAACCGAAATATCCAAAGGATTTTGCACATTTGCGTTTGCATTTTTGGATACTTCGCTTCGCTTAAGATGACAAAGGGTTTTGTGTATTACTAAAGAAACTGCGCTTTGCTTGTTTTGCCACGATTCCACGCTCTTGCGGGAATCTCGCAATGACGCGGAAATGCCGTGTTTTAAGCGTGAGGGGGTTTGTATATGCGCGTGAGTGCTTACGCGCATAGGTTTTACTTGCTTTGTCATTGTTTTTCCTTGATTTTGTTTTGCGATACCTTTTGTATCGCGTATAATGCGGTGATACAAGTCATTTGATAAATAAAAAATTAAAAGTGAATGAATGGTAAAAAAATTATGCTTAAATAAAAATTAAAAATAAGACAAAAAAAAAAAAACGGCTACTTTTTAGGCGAGTTTTATCTACCTTTTCCACTTTTTTGCCAAAAATATATGATTTATTGATAAGTATTGGTGTTTATTGATTTTGTTAGTAGATATTGCTTAGTTTTTGTCTCTAGCTTTGGTGTCTTAAGCGTTTGGGATTTATCTTTTGCCGATATAATGCCGAGTTTTTAAGCATCTGCACTTTGATTTTCAAAAACTTTAATGCGAAATGTAAACATAAGGAAATAAATGGCTTTTAGCACTTCAAGCGCGTTTTTGGGCGCGTATATGGGGGCTTTTTGTAGTGTGGGCGACTGCCCTAGAGAATACACGCGCGTAGGCATAGGTGTGCAATACACACACTTGCAAGAATCCCACACAAAGCAAACCCACAGCGACATATACGCAGGATATATAAACCTAGAGGGTGGCATAGCTACCAAAAACAACCGCGCACAATTCGTCTTAAGCGCGAAGCTAGGTGCTGGCAAGCAAAATCCCGCTCTTTTGTCCCCGCAGTTTGTGAGAGAGGGTGTCGCGCTATTTGGCGAGATACGACCAAAAGTAGGGGTAAATCTCGCCACCAAAAAAATCCCCCTCTACCTAAATCTAGCCTATACATTTGAAGCCTACACTTCGCGCAAAAAGGGAAGCTCTGGCTACTCGTATTTGTTTCATTACATAGGTGGGGAGCTAGATGGGGCAGTCCCGCTTGGCAAAAGAGTGGCTTTGCAATATAGTGTGGGGTATGATTGGCTTTTTTATGGTGGGTATGGGTTTGGGAGAGACTCGGCTTTGAGTGCTTTTGGGCTAAATGGGGAGGCTTATAGCGCGAGTGTGGGGGCTAGCTATTTTTATAGCGAACACACAGAGTATTATCTAAAAATCATATTTAGATACCAAAATCTAGGTGCGTCAAAAATCTCTAGTGAGGGGCTAGGTATGCCCGCACTAACAAACGCGATAGGAATGCTTGAAATGGGGATTGGATTTTAGGTAGATTTTGGATTTATTTTTGCTTTTTGATTGCGTCATATTTGTGCTTAGAGTTTGGCTTAAGAGGCGCGGTATATCCGCTTCTTTGGCTAGGCTATGATAGCTTTGCCACTTTGATAAACTACTAAAATCTAAAAATCTATTTGGAGGTGTGTTTTGCGTATTGATTATGGATTGCCCAAGACTTCGATTAGCTCACTTCTATCTACGCAAACTACGCAAAACCTGCAACAAAACTCACAAAATGACATACAAAGCCAAAGTGATGTGCAAAACCAAAATGGCGAAAAATCCACGAGCCAAAGCTTGGCACAATCTACCCAAAAAACAAAACCTCCACAAAAAATCCAAAAACCTACTTTAGAAAAAACTCAAAAAGATAGCTTGCCAAAGCAGGACTTTGCAGGCTCTGCTGTGAGGGAAACCTATGGAATGGAGATTTTGGAGCTAATGAGTGATGAGGAGTATAGTGCATTTGTGCGTGCTAGTGAGGGAATGAGCGAGGGAGAGAAAGTCATCGCCGCGCAATCGCTATATAGCCTAAGGGAGGACTATCAAGGGCAGGGGGCGCACAAGCGGGACAAAAACCCATACACAAAGACAAACCGCGCTTTTTCTAGGCATAATGATTTTTTGGAGCGATATAAGGCGTTTTATTATGGTGTGGAAAAAGTCGAGGTTTTGGGGTAAGCGAGGTTTTGGGGCGGGCAAGGTTTTGGGGTGGGGTAGTAGAAAATATGCAAAAATGTGGAGCTTAGTCGAGGGGATTTGGTGGGAAGTAAACCGTGCTAGGATTTTACGCAGGATTTTGCACTAAGATTTTTCGATAAAGTTTTGTGCGGGATTTGTGCTAGGATTTTGTGCTAGTGGGGGTTGGTGTGCTAGTGGTGTTTAGATTTTGATGATTTCAATGTCTTTGCTTGGGTGCTTTGTAGGTGTATTTAAGTGGCTTTGTGATGAAGTTTTTTTGAGCGGATTTTGCGAGATTGTGAGGTTTGCTTGATTTGGAAATGGAAGTGCGTTTGCCAAAATCTCGCTTAAAAACTGCCCTCTAAATCGTAGCCAATACGCCCTATCGCATACGATGATTAGCTGCTTTTTTATGCGACTTATGGCGACATTTAGGGCGTAGGAAGCATTTGTATTGCGAGAATCAGTCAAGTGATGATGAAGCATCACGGGGGAGAAAATCACAGTGTCAAACTCCTGCCCTTGCGAGCCGTGAATCGTCCAAATACGGCGATATGACACGCCACAATCACTTAGCAATTTTTTTTGCTTGATAAAGGGCGTGATGATAGCAAAATCACTAAAATCATTTTGGGATAGCGGGGGCTTTTGCTTATCTAGCTCTTTTGTGAGGGCAGCGATAGCGCGGGCTTCTGTGATGTTTTGCTTATCCTCTATAATAGCATTTGGGCAATCTATGTAGAAAATCTGCGTGTTTTCTTGCTTGCCTTTTAAGCCATTATGATAGATATGAGAGTCCAAGATTTTGGCGAGATTGTCGCCATAGCGGTGGGTTTGGCGCAAGATACAAAAAGCGGTTTTTGCGCTATTGTCTTGGGTAAAGCATAGCGGGCTAGATTGGGATTTGCCAAAGATAGGTGCGCTTATCTCTGCGCTATGAGCGAAAAAGTCTTCTAAAAACAGCGAAGAGAGATTAAAAAGATTTGCCCAGATTTTATCGCCCTTTATCTGTGAGGTGGGCATCTCACAGATTGGCATTAGCTGCTTGTGGTCGCCAAGTAGGGTTATGGGTGTGTTTTGGGTGGTGAGGACTAGGGCTTTGATAAGTGGCGTGAAAGCGCACTCATCTAGGAAAAAATGGCAAAAATCTATGCCCAAACTTGCGTGCTTTTTGATAAATCCGTCCATTGTCATACCGATGAGTAGGGCTTCTTTTAGTCGTGCTTTGGGGGTGGTGGTGCTAAAGAGAGAGTCTTTTGCTTTTTTTTGCAAGACTTGTGGGTCGCACACTTCGGTGTATTTCTCCAAAAAGGCGTTGCTAGGTGTGCCAAGTCGCAAAATCTTTTCTCTATTTAGCCCTAGTGTGTCAAATTTGCTAATAAGCGCGATTAGCACTTGCTCTAGGGCGGAGTTTGTCGGAGCTAGCACGCACACGGGCAAGCCATTGTAAATGTAGTAAAGCAGTGCTTCAAAGAGAACGACTTGGGTTTTGCCACTGCCCGGTGCACCCCAAATATAGCTAAAAGGCTCGCTTAGGGCGCACATAAGTGCGGACTTTTGCTCGGCATTTAGGTAGTCTTTGGGAGTGAAGCTAGAATCTATCTCAATGTGTTGATTTTGTGCTGTGCTTGGACTTTGGCTAGGATTTGATTTTGTTGGCGAAGGGGGATTTTGGGTGAGTGGATTTTGATTAAGTGGTGTGTTTTGGGCAAGGAGTGGTTTTTTGGCAAGTGGTGGATTTTTAGTGGGCAGGGCAAAAGATTTTGCATTTTCAAAAAACATTTCTAAATTGCGGATTAAAAACTTCAAATCACTAAAAAGTTTTATGTCATTTTTGTGTTTTTCTATCTTTTCTAAAAGGGCGCAATCTAGGCACTCAATAGCCAAAATCCCTGTTTTTTCATCATAAAAAAGCACGCAAAAGCCTGCTTCCTCGCTAAGTGGAGTATATCTCCCACACACATCAAGCATAAGGGAATCTGTATTGACGAACTTTGCTTTTATAAAAAACTTTATTATGGATTCTTGTATGTTTATACCAAGTATTTGGAGCTGCTCGCAGCCTAGATTGTAGTTTTGGAGATATTCATAGTATATAGAAGTGGCGTTTATAAGGGCGGTTTTTGTGATTTCGTGGTTCATTTTGGGTTTTTAGGGGGTTTTTGCGTGGGTTTTCTTGTATTGTTTTGGTTTTGTTGGATTTGTGGATTTTGTAGCTTTTGTGCAAAATCTAGCGTGCAAAAATCTCTAGCTATTGCTTGCTAGCATATCATCGATGCAATAGAGTTTTGGGCTTTGCTTAGAGAGCCATAGAGCGCAGGCAAGCGCACCTTTGGCAAATGTTGCTCTGCTTGTGGCGTTGTGTGTGAATTCTAAATACTCGCCATCAAGGTAGAATCCTACCGTGTGCCTACCTGCGACATCTCCTCCGCGTAGGGACACTATGCTTATTTGCCCAGCTTCTCTTGCACCTGCTGATACTCTATCAGTGATGAAGTTTTGGGATTTGCTTCCTCGTCCTTTGGCACAAGAGTGGGCTAGGGCTAGGGCTGTCCCACTTGGAGCATCTTTTTTGAATCGATGATGAATCTCGCTTATTTCTATATCTGCGCTTTGTAGCTTGTGGGCGACTTCCTCCACTACTTTGCACAAAGTCGCCACTCCTAGCGACATATTTGCCGCATAGAGAATCGGCACATACTTGCCCAAACTCTCAATAAGCGCGAAATCCTCTTTGTCTAGTCCTGTCGTGCCGATGACACAAGCTGGACATTTAGACTCACTAGAATCAATCGTGTTTTTTAGTGCGCTTAGTAGTGAAGCTGTGCCTTGCTTGGAGCTAAAATCTATAATCACCTCGCAAGACTTGATAAGTATGTCTAAGTCGTTGGTAACTATCGTGTTTTGCAGATTTTGCTCTTTTTGGAGGATTTGGGGGAAATCTAGCTTCTCACGCACAAAAATCACGCTCAAAACCGCTTCAGTGGAAGCTAAAACCTCATCTATAAGTAGCCTGCCTACGCGACCTGTGCTACCTAGCAAGCCAATTTTTATTTTTTTTGCGCTTTGTGATTTGTCTGCCATATATTCCCCTAAATCTTATGCAAAACTTAGTGCAAAGAGTCAAGATAAGCTATCGCACTAAGTGCCGCAGCTGCGCCATCTCCTGCGGCGCAAACCACTTGCTTGGGTGCGTTTATGCGTATATCGCCTGCAGCAAAAAGCCCTTTGATATTTGTTTTCATCGCCAAATCCACGATGATAGAGCCATTATCCTCGCTTGCGCAAAGCATAGAGCCATTATCTTGCTTTAGCACTTGAGTGTTTACCTCATAACCTACAAAGATAAAAAGCCCAGAGAATTCTATCTCTTTTTGCTCTTTTGTCTTGGTGTTTTCTAGCACGACAGAAGTGGCTTTTTTATCATTGCCTTTGACTTCTATGGGTGCGTAGGGGGTAAGAAACTCGATTTTGGGATTTGCTCTAGCGTGCTCTAGCGTGATAGGTGCGCCACGAAACTCATCTCGCCTATGCACTAGCGTTACTTTGGAGCACATTTTGGTAAGGTATATGGCTTCTTCTAGTGCGGTGTCGCCACCACCGATTACGACTACTTCTTTGTCTTTGTGAAAAAACCCATCGCAAGTCGCACAAGTGCTTATGCCCTTGCCCCAATACTGCTCCTCGCCTGCTATGCCCATTTTTCTAGGGCGTCCACCTGTGGCGAGAATCACACTTTTTGCTTCTACTTTGCTATCTACATCGTAGTGGATTACGAAGTGTTCACCCTCTTTTGTGATTTGCCTCACATCTGCCATTTCGCGCTTTAGCCCGAAGCGGAAGCACTGCTCTTGCCACGGCTCCATAAAGTCTAGACCGCTTTTTATCTCTGCTACCCCCGGGTAGTTTTCTATCTCGCTACTCCCTGTGATTTGCCCACCGGGCATACCTTTTTCAAATAGGACAACATCTTTTATCCCACCTCGTGTCGTGTATAATCCAGCAGTAAGCCCCGCAGGACCACCACCGATAATCGCTACATTTAACATTTTTTCTCCTTTTGATTATGTTTTGATTATATGTTATTAAATGCGTTGTTTGCTAAGCATTGTTTATGCCACAAGGTTTTGGGCATAAACAAAAAAAGCTAGATTCTAGCTAAAAAGCATAGAATCTAGCCCCGAAAATTTAATAAAGATTTGGCGTGTCTTGCTAAGGGGTATAAACCCTAAGCAAGGTGTGCGAAAATTATAGCAATGCTTCAATCTTGCTAGCAAGCACGGCTTTGCTATGCGCTCCTACGATTTGCTCGACTACTTGTCCGTCTTTCATAAAAAATATCGTAGGAATGTTGCTTATGCCGTATTCTTCTGAAATCGCTTTTTCTTCATCGACATTGACTTTGCAAATCGCTGCTTTTCCCTCAAAATCGCTTGCAAGCTCGTCAATCACGGGTGCTAGCATACGACAAGGACCGCACCAAGGCGCCCAAAAATCTACCATAGCCACACCGCTTTTGGTTACTTGCTCAAAGTTGTCTTTTTTTAGTTCGATGTATTTTCCCATCGCTTTTCTCCTAAGTTAAAGTTATAAAATAAAGGCGTGTTTATTGTATAACCATAAAATAAACAAAAGTTCTTTATTGAAATATTTTATGTCTTTGGTTTGAAGTTGGGGTTTGGTTTTGCTGTTTTGCAGGATTTGTGCGTTAGGTGTCTATAAGTAGTTTGTAATAAAATATCGCTTCAAAATCGCGCAAAATCAAAGCAAAGCAAAATCTAGCGTAGTCCAAAATCAAACCGCGCTAAAAGCAAATCAAATCACGGCAGAATCAAAATCTTTGTGCCGATAGGCACGGCATCATATAGCTCTTTTATCTCGTGGTTTTCTACCGATATGCAGCCTGCGTTTTGGTCCCCAAAATACGCGTTGCTTTTGCCACCGCGTATGTTTTTTGGATTGGTGCTTATCCCGTGTATCTTTATATCCCCGCCAGCACTCACGCCTCTAGCTTTTGCTTGGGCTATATCTGCTTTGTTTGGATATGAGATACCTAGATTTAGATAGTATAGTGATTTTGGATTTTTACCATCGATGAAATACTCCCCCTCTGGTGTTTTGCCATCTCCTTGTGTGCTTTTGTGTCCTATCGGGTTGTATCCTAGCGCGATATGATAAGTTTTTGCTACATATACCCTATCGGTGTTTAGCTCGCGGGCTAGGACTTTTAGCTTACGCTCTTCTTTTAGCACAAGTAGTGAGTGGATTTTGTTGTTTTTTAGCGTGGAGGCTAGGGAGTGGGTATCGCTTAGGTGTTTTGTGCTTCGTCTTTTTACTTGGGCTAGTCTATCTGCTTCATCTAGTATGTGACAGCCAAAGCTGATTTGACTTTCGTGGATACTTCCATAGTATGCTTGTGCTGTATTTTTTGCATTTGGTGGGATATAGCCTACTTCATACCATTTGGGGTTTTTGAGGTCTTTTTCCCACTTACTGATAAGAAAGATTAGCCCCTGATTTTTCACAGATTTTGTGCTGTATTCACATAGGCTAGGTAGTTCATTTTTGTTTATCTCATAGATTACCCTGCCATTTGGGGATTCTCGTAGGTTGATATATGAGTCGGTAGATATGTATCTCATTACCCTTTGAGGATACTTGCTTATAATCTCTTCTTTGGTTAGGTAGTTTGGGTTTGTCTCTTGTGTGGTTTGTATGTTGTTGTAGTGGGATTGGATTTGGCTTTTGTATATGTCTTGCGTGGTGGTGTGGCTTTGGGTGGTGCTATCTGTGTCGCTATGCTCATCATAGAGTCTTTGGTAGTATTCATACTCTTGCATATCAAATGCTAGCTCCTGCATATCAAGTGCGAGAGAAGCACTTGCCAAAGCTATGATATAGGCTAGGTTTTTCATTTGTAGCTCCTTTTTTGTGATTTTGTTGTTTTATTGTGGTTTGCTTTGTTTGTTGATTTTGTGATTTTGTTGTGTTCGTTTTTTGCCTTTGTTGTAGCTTTACTTTTGTTTTTGTCGTGCTGTGTTTATCTATCCTTTGTTACATTGGGCGTTTTGTTATATTGAGATTTCACTATATATCTTTGTCATATTGAGCTTTCATAAGAAAGCGAAATATCTCTATTCTACGCTTGTCATATTGAGCGTAAGCGAAATATCTCTTTTTTTGGCTTTGTATTTTTGGAAAAAGCGGTTTTTGAAAAACCTTTTAGAGATACTTCAGTTTCAAATCTTAGTATGACAAGTGATGGAATATTTTGTCATATTTCGCTTTCGCTCAATATGACAAAAATGGCTCAATATGACAACACAAAACTAACCACTTGTCATACTGAGGCTTTTAAGCCTGAAGTATCTCAAAGATTCTGCAAACAATGCAAAATCTAATATTGAGATTTCGCTTTCTTGCGAAATCTCAATATGACAATGCAAAAACACCAATCACTTGTTGTCATACTTGGGTAGCAAACCCGAAGTATCAAAGCCAAAATCTACCCACCCCCTAACCCCCTCCGCAAGGGAGGGGGAATGAATTGGTTTGTCCCCTATCCACAAAGGGGGGAGGAGGGGGAACGAGTAAAAGCCACCACTCCTTGCGTAATTGCCCACAATTAAGCCCCCTCCCCAAATGATAATATTGTGTCGGAGGGCGTTTGCCCCTATTAAAGCCCCCTCCTTTGCGGAGGGGGTTAGGGGGTGGGTAATCTTTCGCATAAAAACGCATTTTTATCATATCTAGCTGTTTCTATACATATCTAGTCGTTTTATCATATCTAGCCGCAAGCAAAATACTCCAAGCTGTGAAGTATTTTAATATTCCCAATCATAAAAAAAATACCCATCATAAAGATAAGCATCTTCTTTAGGAATTTTTTCCTTGTATTCGTAAGAATAAAATCCATTAAAATCCTCACCACCATACCACAAATCGTGTTCCCAATTTTTTGGTATAAGCATATCGCTAAT
This sequence comes from Helicobacter sp. MIT 01-3238, assembly GCF_003364135.1. NCBI lineage: Bacteria > Pseudomonadati > Campylobacterota > Epsilonproteobacteria > Campylobacterales > Helicobacteraceae > Helicobacter > Helicobacter sp. MIT 01-3238. The sequence continues at coordinate 61,161 of NZ_NXLN01000011.1, read as the reverse complement.
CGAATGATAGCCATCCGTGTAACAAAGATTATCATTCCCGCAATACAATGTATCTGAGAATGCACCCTTTCTAATATAATTCGCTTCAGTGTGTGCATCAGCATTATTACCCACTCTTATTTCTTTATTTACTAACTCTCTTGCTTTGTATTCTTTGGTAGTTTGATATGCTTTAACCGCTACTTGCCACGCTTTGGATTCATTTGTAGTTACAAATGCTTTAGCTGCTACCTCCCACGCTAGGAACTCCTTTGACTTTCTTATATCATAGCGAAATGCACAGTATTTGTTGCATCCATTACTTTCGCTAACATAAACATAACCTCTATCTGCTATTTCTTTTATGTTTTTGAAATCTTGTGTCGCCCTTACGGCGTTTTGAGCTTTTATCATTGCTTGGTATTCTTTGGTTGAGTAGGCTTTGTTTCGTGCTATTTCTGCTTTTTGGTATTCGCTAGTAGAAGCTAGCGCGCTATTTACAGAATCTAGTGCTTGCTTCTCTAGTGCTCTCCACGCTTTGTATTCTTTGGTAGCTTCGTAGGCTTCCCACTTTTTTAGGATAGTTACCTTCCACTTTTTACGCCCTAAATCTAGTTGTTTTTCCAATTTAAGTTGTTGTTTGTAACTTATTTTTAAATAGTATTCAAATCCTATTCCACCATAAGGAATGCCATAATCTTCTAATGACTGAACTAGCATAGGGTCGGCTACTTTTCGCCCTATGAAAGTAGTCTCTGCACCATTAGAATCTATGCCATTTGCTAAGATGATATTTTGCCCTATCCTTACATTGCTTACTTGACCGCTAAAGATGAGAGACTTTATTTCAGAGTATTCCATAATACGAGTTGAATTGCCAGCAAGAATGGCACTTTCATACAGACTATCCACCCATTTTTTTCCTTGCTCTACTGTGGCTAAGTATTCTTTATATTCCCTTGTGTTTCTTGCTTTTACTCGTGTCTTGTTTATCTCATTTGCCCAAGTGTAGACATTATAGGTGGTAGTCGCTTTAGGCTGATATGATGCGGTTATGGCTTGAGGGCTTTGCTTATCACTCTGAAAAATCGAAAATAGCTTCCCTATCGTCTCGCCTACCTTTGCTATGACCACCTTTTGGCATTCTTTGTATTCCTCTGTGCCTGTGGCTATGTCATTTAGCAGTATCGCTTCTCTCTCTATTTGCTTTTGCCTATCGTCTTGGTAGGGGTAGGTAGAGCGTCCCTCTATGGTGTCGCTCCACTTCCATAGTGCTAGTCTAGCTTTTTGGGCTTCTTGTAAGGATTTGTAGCTGATACACTGCTTTGACTTATCCCTATCTATGAGCCCCTCAAACATCACTTTGTATCCGTAGACCTGCAAGGGGAGCTTGATAGTCCTGCCTTGATTGCTTTTGACTTCCAAATAGCCATTTCCAAATGAAACGATAGCATCTAGCATATCGCCAAATATCGCTTCTCTCCCAAATGCTATGCAAGTAGCTAGCAAAACTCCTGCTATGATTTTTTTCATTTTTGTCCTTGTGCGATAGTATGAGCAATGCCATAGACACTATACGAAGCAGTCTCTATAAGCCTTTGCGTAATCGCATTAGACAAAAAAAAAAAAAAAACAATATGTAAATAAGGGCAAAAAAGGTGGGATTTGGTGGTGGGTGGTATTTGTCGCTGGGAGTTAGATTTGGCTAGGCTTGGTGGTGGGAAGCTGAGGTTTGGCTAGATTTTGATTAGGCTTTGTGTAGATTTGCTTAGTTTTACTTTAATTTTGTGTAGGTTTTGTAAGGCTAGGGTTTGATAAAGTGAGGATTGGTTAGGTTTATGTGGTTGATTGGGGTAGAGGGATAGCTAGGATTATCTTTGCAAGACTTTGTGAAATATTGGAATCTAAAAAGTAGATTTTGCAAAAAAGTGTGAGTGAAAAAAATGTTTTTGATACTTCAAGATTTGTCATTAGGCGTGTAGGCGTGGCAAGAAATTGTTTTATAAAAACCTATCCACCCCCAAACCCCCTCCGCAAGGGAGGGGGTTTTAAAGTAGGTAACCCTCCTCTGCCACAATTTTATCATTTGGGGAGGAGGCTTTTAAAGAGACAAGCCCTTTCCACCATAATTTTACATTTTAGTCAAAGCTCAATATTTAACAATAAAGAACAATAGCTAGGAGTGCCACCCTCATTTTCTTATTAGCAGTATTCTTTATTCAGTAGCGTTTGCATTGCTCGCGTTTAAATGGACTGAAAACTTAGGCTAATTTTTGCGCTTCAAGTGCGAAGTCTAACGCGCTTCACACATTAAAGCGGAAGTGCATCACATCGCCGTCTTGGACAATGTAGTCCTTGCCCTCGCTTCGCATAGCTCCCGCTTCTTTTGCCTTTGCTTCGCCTCCGTATTTGATGAAGTCCTCATAGGCGATTGTTTCTGCGCGGATAAAGCCCTTTTCAAAGTCGTTGTGGATTACCCCTGCGGCTTGTGGGGCTTTGCTTCCGTTTTTTATCGTCCAAGAGCGCACTTCTTGCACGCCAGCGGTGAAGTAGCTGATAAGCCCTAGCTTGCTAAATCCTGTGCGGATAATCTGCTCTAGCCCAGACTCAGCGCAGCCCAAATCGCGCAAAAACTCCGCTCTCTCTTCCTCGCTCAAAGCTACCATTTCCTCTTCGATTTTGGCGCATAGCTTTATCGTCTCAAAGCCTTGCTTCTCGCCATAGTCTCGCACCTTTTTGACATACTCGCTATCCTCGCTTAGCTCGCTCTCATCGACATTTGCGCCGTATATGACTTCTTTGGCACTTAGGAAACGCAACTCTTTGTTTAGCGTCTCGCACTCGCTTGTGGCAAAGTCTGCAAAGCTCCTAGCGGGCGAGTTTGTCTCTAAATGTGCCAAAAGTTTCCTTGCACATTCTAGAATCTTCCCCGCTTCTTTGCTTGCTTTTGCTTCGCGCTCTAGCTTTGCTACGCGCTTTAGCAGTGTGGCTATGTCTGCCAAAATCAGCTCTAGCTCGATGATTTCTATATCGCCTAGCGGGTCTATGCGGTTTTCTATGTGGGTGATGTCGCTGTCCTCAAAGCAGCGCACGATATGCAAAATCATATCCGCTTCTTTTATGTTTGCTAGAAATTGGTTGCCAAGCCCCTCGCCCTTGCTCGCTCCGCGCACAAGCCCAGCTATATCGACAAACTCGATTTGGGAGTGCAAAATCCGCTGTGGTTTTACGATTTTTGCTAGCTCGCTTAGGCGTGCGTCAGGCACTTCGACTATAGCTTTGTTTGGCTCGATAGTGCAAAAGGGGTAGTTCGCACTTTGGGCGTTTTGCGCTTTTGTGAGGGCGTTGAATGTGGTGGATTTGCCTACATTTGGTAATCCTACGATTCCTATGGATAGTCCCATTTAGTTCCTTTTGGGTTTAGATTTGGCAAGCTAGTGTTGCTAGATTTTATTTTTATTTGCGTTTTTTTTTTTTTTTGGATTTTAGTGTTTTTTAGATTTTGTGGCGTAGTGCTCTAGGATAAATTCCACTCCAGCTCTTACCCCCGCACCACTTGCACCATAGGGGTTTATATCCCACTCTTTTTCTACAAACGCAGGTCCAGCTATATCAATATGTAGCCATTTGTCTTTGTATTTCTCACGGATAAATTCGCCCAAAAACATTCCTGCACTTATTGCACCTCCATAGCGCGAAGAGGCGGCGTTGTTTACATCTGCGACTTTGGATTCTATGAGCTTGGCTATGTGCCTGTTAAAAGGTAGCTTTGCTACTAGCTCGCCACTTTGTAGCGCGGATTTTTCAAAATCCTCTTTTAGTTTTTCATTGTAGCCCATTATCCCGCTTGTGTATTCGCCAAGCCCCACCACACAAGCCCCTGTGAGTGTGGCAAAATCTATAAGCACACTAGGCTCTAAGTCTTGAGCATAGCTTAGACAATCTGCTAGGACCAATCTCCCCTCTGCGTCTGTGTTTTTTACCTCGATAGTTACTCCCTCTCGCGATATAAGCACATCATCGGGTTTGTAAGCATTTCCACCTATCATATTTTCGCTTGCACCTAGTATCGCTTCGACTTGCACTTGCACTCCTAGCTTGGCTATGACATTTATGATACCTAGCACCGCGCAAGCACCGCTTTTATCGGCTTTCATTGTTGTCATATAATCAGCGGGCTTTAGGCTAAGCCCACCGCTATCATAAGTAAGCCCTTTGCCGACAAGCACGACTTTTGGAATATTTTTGTCGCTGTCTTTTGGCGTGTAGCTTAGGTGTATAAGTCGTGGGGATTTGTTTGAAGCGCGAGATACGGCTAGAAACGCCCCCATTTTTTCTTTTTTTAGGTCTTCTTTTGTTAGGATTTTGCACTTGATTCCCGCGCGTTGTGCGATTTCTTGAGATTTGGTAGCGAGGTATTTGGGTGTGGCGATTTGTGGGGGAGTGTTTATCAAATCACGCACGAAGTTTATGCTCTCTGCTAGAATCTTGGTTTTTTTGCATTCACGCGTTGCACTTGTCATATCAAGTTTGTCGCCTTTGAATCCCTCGCTTGAGATGATGAGGTGCTTTAGGGTGCTATCTTTCTTTTTGGACTTAAACTCGCTAAAGCTATATCCCCCAAGCAATGCACCTAGCACAAAATCTTTGTTTGCTCTCTCTTTGCTACCATAAAATCCTACTTTCGCGCTTTCATAAGGATAGTGCTTCAAAGTGCGGATAGCTATCGCTCCAGCTTCGCGCAAGTCCTCATCGCTTATATCACCATTTTTTTGTGTGTTTATGGGGATATATAGTGTTTTTTGGCTTTGTAAAAAAAATGGCGAAGTGCCATCATAGCCAAAAGATTCTAGTGCTTTGGCATTTATCCAATCGTGCTTGGGCAGTTTAGATTTTTTGATAGAATCTTTTGAGGTGCTTTTTGTAGTGTTTTTTTTGGATTCTTTTGGCACAAGCACGATAGATACTTGGGCTTTGCCCTCGCTAATCTCGGTAAATTTTTTATCGACAAATTCGACATTTGGTATTTGGTATCCCATTTTTTCTCCTTATTTTGGTGTTTTATTTTTATGAGGTTTTAGCTAAGATTTTGCGTTTTTTATGTCTTTGACTTGGAGTTGCTTTTGGAGCTTGTCTATTTGAGTGTCGATTTTGCGTGTGCGGGAGTTGAAAAACCACAGCACACCACCCAAAAACGCCCCTGCAAGACATATAAAAATATAGGGGTGGCTTTTAAAAACTTGCAATATTTCCAAAATCTGCTCGCCCAAAAGCCACGCTATGGTGATAGTGATAGCCGCCCATATCCAAGCACTTAGCAGGTTTATGAGTGCGAATTTTAGAGCGTTGTAGCGCGTGATGCCTATGCTGATAGGAATAATAGTGCGCATACCATACATATATCGCTGTATAAAAATGATACTCCACCCATATTTTTGCAATAGCAGGTGGGCAAGGGCTAGTTTGCGCCTTTGCGAGGTGAGCTGCTTTTGGATATAGCCTTTGTTAAATCGTCCTATGTAAAAATAGATTTGGTCTCCTGCAAAGCCTCCAAGTCCTGCCACAAAGATTGCCAAAAAGACATTTAGATGTCCTGTGTGCGCTGCAATCCCTGCAAAAATCAGCCCTAGCTCGCCCTCTAGCACACTCCAAAAAAACAAAATCACATAGCCCCACTTCTCCACATAAGTATCCCATATCTCAATGATTGCTTCTTCTAGCGAAAAATCACTTTTTTGCCCATAAAAAAGTAGCACTCCTAGTGCGATTAGTGCTATAAGCGAGAGGACAATACTTTTGGTGTGTGATTTTAGTTTGCTTAGGAGATTTTGGGCTAGGGTATTCATCGTGGATTCTTTCTGTTTGAGTGGTTTGGTGTTTGGCTATGGCGAGCTGGCTTTATTATTTTTGTTATAGCTTTGCGAACTATAAATCAAGCAGGACAAAGCTAGGGGATTCTAGCTTGGGACTAAATTCACTTTTTAGCGCGATTAAAAAGCAGGATTCTAGCACTTCTCCACCTGCTTGCTTTACAAGCTCTATGCTTGCGTTTGCTGTGCCACCTGTGGCTAGCAAATCATCTACAAGTAGCACAAGTGCTGATTTGTCTTTGCTAGTGCTAGTGGGCGGATATATATTAAAAGCATCGGTGTGGATTTCTAGTGTGTCTGTGCCGTATTCTAGGGCGTAGTCTTTTTGGTAGGTTTTGCAAGGGAGTTTGCCTTTTTTGCGGATAGGGACAAACCCAATCCCTAGTGCGTAGGCTAGTGCACTGCCAAATACAAAGCCCCTAGATTCTATACCGACAATGTGAGTAAGCCCTCTGTCTTTGTAGTGAGCACACAAAAAATCAATAAGCTGCCTAAAGCACTCTGCATTGCCCAAAATCGTAGTAATATCACGGAACATTATGCCTTTTTTGGGATAGTCTGGGATAGAGCGCAAGCTAGATTTTAGCTTATCTTGCAAGTCTTGTAGTGAGGTGGTTTGGGTGCTGTGTGTGTTTGGCATTGTGCGTGTTCCTTATGTAGTGGCTACAAAAGAGCCTCGATTTTGGTTTCTAAGTCTTTGATTTTGGTTTTGTATTTGTCTGTTTCTACGCGATATTGGGAGTTTCTGTGCTTTAGGGATTTGATTTCGTTGCGAAGTGAGTTCATCTCTTGGGTCAAAATATCAATATTTCCTAGTGCGCGTTGGAGCTGGAGCTGGTGCTTTTGGATAAGGATTTCAGCTTCTTGTAGGGTTAGCTTCATCGCTGCGGCATTGCGCTCTTCTTTTTGGGCTACGGATTTATAAAACATAGTCTTAGCAATCATATATAGCACAAATAGCACAAACACCGTGCCGATAAACCATTTAATTGCCAAATCCATTTTGCTTCCTTTGCTTGCTTGTTGCTTTTATTTGTCAAAATCCTCGATTTTGGCTACGCGCTGTGAGTGCCTCCCTCCCTCAAACTCGCTTGTAAAAAACGCTTCCAAAATCGACTCTACCTCGCCCTCCCCACTTAGTCTAGCACCTAGACATAGCACATTTGCGTCATTGTGCGCTCGCGTGATATGTGCCATATATGCGCTTGTGCAAAGCGCGGCGCGAATCCCCACAAAGCGATTCGCGCTTATGCTCATACCTATCCCGCTACCACACACCAAAATCCCATATTTTTTTTGATTTTCTTGTTCGCATTCTAGCATTTTTTTGCACAGCTTTTGTGCCAAATCTGCATAATCTGCGCGATTAGGACTATCTACGCCTAAGTCAATAAGCACTTCGCCTTTTGCGCTAAAGTAGTCTTTGATAAACTCTTTTAGCCCAAATCCTGCGTGGTCTGAAGCGATATAGATTGCGCGCTCTTGCATTGACTACCCTATCTTGCTTTATCGTCTCTAATCGTTTTAAACACTTTGGCTATCAGCCGCCAAGTAGAAACATAAGCAAAATTTTAGCAGGATAAAATATAACATTTGCCAAATAAGGCACAAATAATATGCCAATGATGATAAACATACCAAATGGTGCGATTGTTTGTAAGAATCTGGCAAGTGAGATAAGCCTAAATTTTAGCGCACCAAAAAGAAGCACTTGTGAGCCATCTAGTGGTGGGATTGGTAGGAGGTTGAAAACGCATAGTATGACATTGTATTTGATAGTGGCGATGAGAAAAAATGCTATGCTTAGAAGCAAAATCCCATCTATCTCATCAAAAACCCCGCTAAAAAGTAGCAAAGAAGCAAGTAGTGCTAGGGCTAGATTGTAGCTAACTCCTGCAAGGGCGACACCACAAGCCGCGCCATATCCACGATGAGCGATGATGAGAGGGATATTTACAGGCACGGGCTTTGCCCAGCCAAAGAGAAATGGAGCGTTTGTGAAAAGTAAGATAGCAGGTAAAATCACACTGCCGAGCAAATCTATGTGCTTTATGGGGTTTATCGATAGTCTGCCCTCACGCTTGGCAGTGTCATCGCCATAATGATATGCCACAAGCCCGTGCATAATCTCGTGTCCTATTATCCCCACCAAAAGAGCGCATACACTTGTGCATATTTGCAGAGACTTTTCCACAGAATCAAATGAGTCAAAAAAATGAGAAAAATAAGAAAAATCCATAAAAAGCCTTTTTAGATTTAAGTAGATTTTGTGTTTTGTGAGGTTTTGGATTTGGCGTTTTTAGGTTTTGTTTTGTGATTTTACTTTTGTGTTTGTGTATTTACTTGCGGCGATTTCCAAAAAGTGAATTATATCTTAAAAATGTAAGCGTGATAAGGGGGGCAAGGTTTGATAAGATTTGTAATGTCAATATTTTCAATGCTATAAGGGGTAAGAATCTTATGTGAGCAAAAGCATAAAATGGCAAATTTCTTCTCACTTTTTTGTTTGTCAAATGCCATAAAATCTCGGCAAGAATTTGTAATATTTGTGTGAGATTTGTGAAAATGAGCTAAATAAGCCAAAAACAAGCAAAATCAAATATGTTATTGCAAAAACTGCACAACTATGAAGCAACTCTAAGGGTGGCAAAGCACCACTAGCACAAAGACTAGGGGCAAAAGGTGCTTGCGTGTTTTTTGGACTTAGTCTTTTTGATGTCTCATAAATGTAGGCTTATCTAAATCTATTGCTTCTATGTCGCCACCGCTTACAAGGAGTAATTGACTCAAATCAAATTCATTTTGTGGTTCTTTTTTTGTAGTTGTGGCTTCCTTTGTAGAATTTGTCGCGTTTGTGGTGGTTGATTCGTTATGTAGGCTTGAGGTTATGGGCTTTGAAAATCCCGTGGCAATGATTGTTACGCGAACAAAATCATCTTTTTTGCCCTCATCATAGTGTGTGCCCTCAATCACTTCTGCCTCCTCATTGTTGATAGCTTCTCTTATGAATTGAGTCGCTTCATCAAGGTTTAGCAGTGGATAGTTTGGGTTTATGTCATAGCATACTATCGCACCTTTGGCATTTGCTATGGAGAGGTTGTCAAGTAGGGGGGAGTTTATCGCATTGCGCACAGCGTCTATGCAGGCATTATCTCCGCTTGCTTCTCCGATACTCATAAGGGCTAGTCCTTGCCCGCTTATAGTCTTTTTTATATCGGCAAAATCCACATTTATATCATCTGCTCCGTTATTTAGGATTACGCTAGATAGTCCGTTTGCGGCGTTTATAAGGACTTTGTTTATGAGGGTGTAGGCTTGCTTTGCACCTGTGTTTTTACTGATGACAGAGAGGATTTTTTGATTTGGCACGACTATGAAAGAATCACAGATTTTGCTAAGGGATTCTAGTCCAGATTCTGCGCGTCTTTGGCGAGGTTTGTTCTCACGCAAAAATGGCTTAGTAGCGATAAGAACGGTAAGTGAGCCAAGCTCTTTTGCGATTTTGGCTACCACAGGTGCTGCACCTGTGCCTGTGCCACCGCCAAGCCCCACACAGATGATAACCATATCAGAGCCCTCCAAACTTTTCCTAATCTCATCTCTGCTTTCTTGCGCGGCTTTTTCGCCCACTTCATCATCTGCGCCTGCACCCAGCCCTGAAGTAGTTTTTACACCTAGTTGGATTTTTAGTGGCACAGAAGAGGCGTTTAGGGCTTGCACATCGGTATTTGCTATGATGATTTTCAAGTCCTCGTGTGTGCCTTGATTATACAAGTCTGTAACCATATTTGAGCCACCACCACCTACGCCGATTATGGTGATTTTTGGTCCATTTTGAGGAGTGATTTCTTGGATTTCTTTGATGTCTATGTCTGCCATTGCGTGTCCTTTCTTAGAATAGTTTATCTGCAAAATCTGTTATGCGACTTTTTGTTTTTTCCCAAAAGCCACCTTTTTTTTGCATTCGGTATTGTTCTTGTATAGTGCGTCTTTCTTTGTCTTCAAGTAAATCCTCCTTTAGGTCGGTTAAGTCCGTGCTTCTTATGCTTACACCCTCATAAGCACCATATCCACCTTGCGGGTGAAATGAGGGAATTTCATTGACTTCCTCCAATCTCCTAGATTCTTTGTAGCAGATATTTCCTTTAGAGTCTTTTTCGTAGTTGGTGTATTTGCCCGCTCCATACCATATAAGCCCAAGAACCGCCGCATACGCTGGATTGCGCAATTCATCAAAAAGACCGGGCATTTCTATGGGCTTAGAAATGCGTGTTGGGATTTTTTGAAAAATCAATTTGCTTGCAATGTCCTTTATGCCATTTAGCTGTATCATTCCGCCTGTTAGGACTATGCCCGCTCCTAGACTATCTCTAAGTCCGCTTTTTTCGATGTATTGTCTTAGTATACCAAAAGTCTCTACTACGCGCTGCCTCATCACTTCTTGAGCTTTGTTAAGCGAGGCGAAGTGCACTCCCTCATCAGCACCAACAGATGGCACTTCTATGCGTCTATCCTCCTCATTGGATATAAGATTTCCATAAGTGATTTTGACTTCTTCAGCAGCAGCTGGCTTGGTGTTTAGCCCCATAGCTAAGTCTGTGGTTATGTTGTGTGAGCCTACGCCTAAGTAGCTATTAAACCGCATAGCATTACCCTCGTGCACCATAATCTCGCAAGTGTTGCCACCCATATCAATGCAGGCTACACCTAGCTCTTTTTCATCATCGCTTAGCACACTGATAGAAGCCGCATAGCTAGAAAGCACGAGATTTTCTATCTCAACACCTGCTAGATGAATGGTTTTTTTGAGATTTTCTAGGCTGGATTTTTGCGCTATGACGATATGGACAAACACTTCTAAGCGACTACCTGTCATACCCATAGGGTCTTGGATATAGTCTTGCCCATCGAGCTTGAAGCGATAGGGCAAGACGTGCAAAATCTCAAAATCTGGCGGGATTCCTGGGTGGGGGGTGTTATACACGGCGTTTGCTATTGCTTTGCCAATCTCTTTTATGGTGATTTCCCCCTCTTCTATGTTATACACGCCAGAGCTTTGCAAGCTCCTAGTGTATGCGCCCGAAACGGACACGATAGCTTTGTTTAGCATATCTGTTTCAGCTTGGCTTTTGGCATAGTCTATGGCTGATTTTATCGCCTTGCTGGCTAGCTCAATATTTACGATAAGCCCTTTTCTTACACCTTGCGAGCGTTGATTGCCCATTCCGATGATATATGGGGTGTTGTCCTCCTTGACATCGGCTATGACGGCGCAAATCTTGCTAGAGCCTATGTCAATACCCAAAATATGTCGTCCCAATGTGTCCTCCTACCCTAAATATAACGCTTTATGGTGTATTTACTTCGCAAAAAATCTGATACGAGATTTAGCACCGAATCAATTTTTCTATCGCTTGCGATTATATCTATGGCTTGAGAATCGCTAAAAGGCAAAACTTTTTGGCTAGCGATGCGGAACAAAAACGCATTTTCCCCTATGATAGCGTAGCTTGGATTTTGCTTGGCTTGATAAATTGCTTGCAACAACGCCATAGAGGTATAAAAATCAAACCCTGCTATGCTGAAATTTTGATTTTGGTTTAGCTCTGTGATAGAAAATCTCACAGGGACATTCCTACCCTTAAATGTGCTAAGCCTGCCTTGTGCGAGGTTTGTTAGCTTTTGGTTTAGTTCTTTTGCTTTGTATTCTTTTGAAATTTGTGAGCGAACTTCATCATAAGGCTTTGTCTTTGGGGGATTTTTGGCAAGAATCTTTAGCGTGATAAAGTCATCTCCTAGCTCGATGGGCTTGATAGTAGTGCCTACACCGTTTGATTTTAGGGCGTTTAAAATTTCCTCGCTGTATTCACCCGAATCTTCTGAAATGACTAGTTTTTGGGCATTATCTATCACAGAATCTTTGTTTGCTTTTTTTAGATGGGCGGTGGATTTTAGTGCCTCACTCTTTGCTTGTTGCTTTTGGTAGGCACTTATGACTTGTGGCTTTATCTCATCGCTCATATTCTCGCCATTTGCGATATAGTTTTTGGCATAGAAGTCTTGCAAATCTTTGTCGGTGTAGGGCTGCTTGGCAGATTTTGTGGTGATAGCTAGGACTTCATAGCTTGGGGTGGTTTGGTAGTTTTGCGCGTTTTGCTCGTAGTATTTTTTTAGGCTTGCTTCATCTACGCTTACAGATACGCTACTTGCTGGGATAACTTCTAGCTCGACATTATCAGCTACGCCCTCTAGCGCGAAAAACAATGCTTGCTTTTCTAGTGGAGTGGCGATATTTGGGACTTCAAATTGATTCTGGGGGAGATTTGGAAATAGCAGGACAAAGATTTTTTGAGATAGCAAGTCGTTGCGCACCTGCTCTTCAAATTCTCTTTTGCTTACGCGCTCTTGGGAGAGATAGTTATCATAAGATTCTAGTGAAAACTCGCCGTCTTTGTGGAAAAACTCAATGCTTTTGATGACATTCATCACTTCCTCATCGCTTATGCGAAGTCCTAGCTCTAGGGCATAGTTGCGGATAAGGGCATTTGATATGAGGTTTTCTAGGACCTGCCCTTGCAGATTGATACTTTGGGCTTGGACTTCATCGAAGTTCCCACCTCTTTTTTGTAGCTCCATTTGGAAAGCCTGCTGATAAGTTGTCGAAAATTCGCTTTTGCTAATAGAGATTTTGCCCACCTTTGCCACAGAATCCGCGCCAAGTGAGTAGTCCGCAGTCCCCCACATAACGCCACCAGCGCCGATGAATGCAATAGCACTTATCCAAATTGTTACAACAAGCCATTTACGATGTTTTTGCATCCACTCAATCATTTGCAAATCCTATCCCACGCCTAAAATTTGGGGCATTATAACAAAAATTGTGTAATGTATGCGAAAAATTGGGCGAAAAATTGCGATAAATAGGCGAAATCTTTATTTTTTAATCCGTGATTTTGTGAGAAAAATTTTTGCACTTAAAAAATGCACAAAAAAGCAACAAAAAGTTAAGAAATAGCAGATAAGTGGATAGTCAAAGATTTTGCTAGAATCTTTACGCGCTTAAATGCTGCATAATCGCTATTTAGTCATAAAAACAACCAAATGCAGATTCTAGCAAAGGTTTTAAAGTTTGGTAGGATTAGTCGTGGCTTTCGTGTGCGCCGATTTCGATATATATTTCGATTTCATCTTTGAGCGTTGCTTCAAAGGTGCTATCGCTTTCTATACCGAAATCCTTGCGATTAACCTTGCCTTTTAGCTCAATGTTGATGAACTTTTTTTGCTTCATAGGGTCTTCTACGGGTCCATTTAGCTCATAGTCAAACACGACAGATTTCGTAACGCCACGAAGTGTCAAATCCGCAGTTAGCTTGTGCCCTTTGACAGATTTCATCACAAATTTACCTGTGGGGAATTTTTCGACATTTAGAAAATCTTGGCGTAAATGGTCATCGCGTTTTTGATTTTTGGTATCAATAGATTTCATTTCCATTTCGCCATTTAGCACCTTTAGTGTCCTTGATTTTTCATCAAAATCCACATTGCCATTATAAGTGCTAAAATTTCCTTTTGTCTTGTTTATCAGCATATACACCGCTTGAAATTCAAGATTTGAGCGCGCCTTATCGATTTTGTATGGTTTTGCCTCGACAAAGGAAGCACCTAGAGTGAGAAGTGAGCCAAATACGATAGCTACGCTTAGGTAAGGTTTTGCTACGCATTTGAGGTGGGTAAGGTAAGTTTGCAAGCCGTTATACAAACGATTGCAAAAGCCGCTGCAAAAGTCATTGCGAGATAGGAAGTGTGTCATTGTCCATCCTTTTAATGTTGTTGTCTCTTGGGAGTATTTAGAGATAGGCTGGATTCTAACCAATGCAAATAAATAAAGCAATAATAACTTTAGTAAAATGTATTTTATTAAGATTTTGTAGGCGCACAAGGCGTTTTATGTAGAATGTTTGTGTTTTTAAGCGGATTTTTGCGTGGAGGATTTTGCGTGAGCGCGTGAGTGAGATTGTAGGAGAGAATCAAAGCCAAGAACGATAAAAAAAGATAAAAAGATAAAATAAGCAGAATCTAGCTAAACTAGATTCTGCAAAATTCTAAAAAAACTCTAAAATCAAACCTAAGCAAGCAAAATCATAAAGCTACTATGAAAGCCACTATTGTGCTTGAGCTTCGATTTGGATACTTACTTTGACTTCTTCGCCGACACTTGCGTTTGAGGTGTCTTTGCCCACTTCAAAGTCTTTTCTGTTTAGTTTGCCCTCTAGCTTGATAGCAATCATTTGTTTTTTGCTATGTTCATTTTCCACAGGTCCTTTTACTTCATAGTCAAAGACGACAGGCTTTGTTATCCCACGGATTGTTATATCCGCGGTAAGTTTTTTGCCCTTTATAGATTTCATCTCAAGTGTAGCTTTTGGGAATTTTTTGACATCAAAAAAGTCTGGCTTTCTTAGATGTTCATCTCGCCCTTTGTTGTTTGTATCTACACTTTTGGTGTTTATCTCGCCTTTTAATGCGGTTAGAGTTTTTTTGGCAGGGTCAAAATCAATACTCCCATCAAACTCATTAAACGCGCCTTTGACTTCGCTAATTACCATATGCGATAGGCTAAAACCTACGCTTGAGTGTGCTTTATCCACCGCATAAGGAGCAGCATTTGCTATACCCATACTTAGCGCGATAACAGAGCCAAAAAGCAGTGTTTTGCTTAGTAAGCTAGAAAATCCCCTTGCATTTGCAAGTGTTTTTGTGTGTGGAATGTTTGACATTGTGTGTCCTTTGTGAAAGTAGATTTCCTTACGCGGATTTGGCATAAAGATTGGGCTAGATTCTAGCCAAAAAAGTTAATCAAATATCTAATATTTACATTTTGTGAGATTCATTTAATGCTTGTGTTGTGTAGGGCTTAAAAAGTTTTTGATATAATTTTTGGCTAGCAACCACAAATAATCATAATAAAGCGATAAAAAATGCCTACAAAAAAAACAAATAAAGCGAAGCAAAATCCACAACAAATCTCACAAAATCCACAGGATTTGGCACAAAAACTTACGCAAAATTCCCTAGAAGATTCTCTAGATTTTGCTTCAAGCAAGGCTAGCAAAAACCTAATTCTAAGCATAGAGAGTAGCTGTGATGATAGCTCTCTAGCCCTCACTGACATAGACACTTACTCCCTCATCTATCATCGCAAAATCTCCCAAGAACGCGCACATAATGTCTATGGTGGCGTAGTCCCAGAGATTGCTTCAAGGCTACATTGCGAGTCTTTGCCGCTTGTGCTAGCAGATATGAAAGCATTTTTATCAAGCGGGAGCGAATTTTCGCACGAAAGTGATTTGCACGAAAATGATTTGCGTGAGGATTTGCGTGGAGAGAATCCATTTGGCGCGATTAGGGCTATTGCTATCACTACGCAGCCCGGACTATCTGTAAGCCTACTTCAAGGGCTAATGATGGCAAAAACGCTATGTGCTAGCCTAAATGTCCCCATAATCAGCATAAATCACTTAATCGGGCATTTCTACTCGCTTTTTATCGGCAAACGCTATGCTACGATGCCGATGAGTGTGCTACTTGTATCAGGTGGGCATACGCAGATTTTGGAAGCAAATCGTGCCGATGAGTTTGTCGTAGTGGCAAGCAGCAAAGATGATAGCTTCGGGGAGTGCTTTGACAAAGTCGCAAAAATGCTAAATCTTGGCTATCCGGGGGGAAGTATCATAGAGCAATACGCCAAAAAACACGAAAAAATCGCAAAATCAAAGGAAGCAAATGCAAAAAACGGACTAAATCAAAGCGATGATTTGTGTGATTTATCTCCATTGCCTCTGCCACTAAAATCTAGCAAAGAACTAGCCTTTAGCTTTTCAGGACTAAAAAACGCTACGAGGCTACTTATTGAGTCGTTTTTGGACTCTCACGCTAGTGGCGTAAAAAGCGACATAAAATCAAGCACAAGAACAAAATCTAGCTTGGATTTTGCTTCAAACCATACTTCAAGCACCGCTTCAAACCACAATCCAAATCCCGCTTCAAATTTTGCTTCAAGTCCTGCTCGCACGCTAGATAGAGAGAATATCCTTAGCGAGCGTGAGATAGCTCATATCTGTGCTTCTTTCCAAGAAGCTGCTATATCTCATATTTGCGATAAGCTCACGCGCTATTTTGCGCAAAAGCTAGAGCAAAATCAGCCTGTGCAAACGCTAGGAATCGTAGGCGGTGCAAGTGCGAATCTAGCATTGCGAAGTGCGATTTTGGATATTTGTAAGAGATATGGGGCAAATCTTATCCTAGCTCCGCTTGAGTTTTGCGCTGATAATGCTGCGATGATAGGCAGAGCGGGCATAGAGGAATATCTAGCGGGGAATTTTAGCGATACGCGCTCTTTGGAGATTTCCCCGCGCAATGAATGCCCTCATCTAAAGATTATGACTTAAATGCAGGGCAAGATTTATAGCAACATAACAAAGTTACAAAATCATTATCCGCATTTGGTAGAATTTTTAGGTGCGATAAAAATTTTTACGCAAGAGAAAAGTTTGCGCAAAAAACAAAAGTTTCAAAATTTGCACATAAAAATTTAACAAAAAAGGAAAAACAATGATAAATGCAACAAAACAAGATTTTGCTAGCAAAATCGCAGATGGACTTTGTGTAGTAGAGATGAGTGCGAGTTGGTGTCCTGATTGTGTGAGGATTAAGCCTATTATGGAGGATTTGGAAGTGCGCTATCCTAGCGTGCACTTTGTGCTACTAGATTTTGATAGCAATATAGAGCTAAAAGAGGAGCTAGAGATTTATAAAATCCCTACGCTGATTTTTTATAAAAATGGCAAGGAAGTGGGCGAGCGACTTATCGAGCCAAGTAGCAAAATCCCTATTCAAAACGCACTTGAAGCATTGTGTAAGGATTAGGATTTTGCTTTTTTTGGCTTTTTATGTATGTGGAAATGTTTATGGGCGAGAGATAAAAAACTACTTGTATTTTTGGCGTGCTCAGTGCAATAAGACGCGAAAATCAAAGAATCAAATAGATTGCTACGAATTTTACGAGCCAAATTCTCGCAATGATAGGAAATATTGTCATCTTAAGAGCGGAAATATCTTTATAAAATCAAATAGAGATATTTCGCTATCGCTCAATATGACAAGCAAATTGTCATTGCGAGGCGATTTGCAAAATCACAGAATCAATCCACAAAAAGCAAAAACAAAATCCGCCAAAAATCTAGGCGAGTCTTAAAAAAGCCTCACTTCTTGCACTCCACGCACAGAATTTATGCAAAATATTTTTTGCGCGTTTTGAATGTCTTTTAGCGTTAGAGATTTTTCGTGCAGTATTTTAGAGTTTATGAAACTATCACGCAAGACACCATTTAGCAAACCACTTTTTGTGCTAGGCGTATAAAGCACATTATCTTGCAAAATCACTACATTGCTTCTGCTGCCCTCACACACTTCGCCCATCTCATTTAGATAGATGAAGTCAAAGACTTTGTTTTGCTTGCTTGGAATTTGCGTGAAATGCGCTCGCAAAGTGCTTTTGTGATATAGCGCGTCATTTCTAGATTCTAGTTTGTTTTTTGCGATTTTTATCGTGCGTGATTGTATCGGCTTAAAAGGCAAAATCTCTAGCTTTAGCTCGCCGTTTTTGTATAGCAAAACTCGCAAAATCTGCTTTTGATTTTCTGCATTTTCGCATTTTTGCCCTAGTATTTCTAGCACTTTTGGTGGTAAGTTCTCCCACCCATTTTTGCAATCACAAGGACTAAAATCCATAAATTCATCTATAAAATTACCTGCATTGTTTATTAGCTCCACACTTTGTCTTTGGATATGAGGTTCTAGCCCAAAAAGTCGCTCCAAATTTGTCATATCAAACCCTAGCTCTTTTGCGCTTTTTGTGATTCTATCTAAATGTGAAGCTAGCAAAAAAGCACGATTTTGTTTTATGAGTATTGTTTCTATAAGTGCGAAATTTTCTGTATTTTCTAAAAATTTGGATTTTAGCTCTAGTTCGGCGATTTCCTCATCACACACAGAGTCCCACACCACACCACTTCCTACACCATATCGCCATTCTTTTTGGGATTTAAGCGCAAATAGCGTGCGAATGCTTACGCTAAAAGTCGCTTCTTTTTGTCCTACCACACCTATCGCACCGCAGTAGATTCCCCTTTTTCTTCTCTCTAGTTTTTCTATGATTTGAGTGCTTGATTTTTTGGGTGCGCCACTGATGCTTCCGCAGGGAAATAGTGCGCGAAAGATACTATAAAGTAGATTTTGCTTTGAGTGTTTTTGCTTAGGTTTTTTGTGGATTTTTGGAGCGTCTAAAATTGTGCTTTCTCGCAGTATCGCGCTTATCTTTGAAGTCATTTGATGAAGTGTTTTGTAAGTTTTTATTTGCAAGAGTTTGTAGGATAGATTTTTGGCGATTTTGTGCAAATCATTTCGCAACAAATCCACAATCATTATATTTTCAGCGATATTTTTTTTGTCCCTAGCTAGTGCTTTTTTGTTTGCTTTGTCCTTGGATTTGTTGGCACTTCTAGGCATAGTGCCTTTCATCGGCTCGACTATGATTTTGCACTTCTTTTTGTGATGTTTGAGGGCGAAAAATAGCTCTGGGCTAAATGAGCAAACTTCTACAAAAGGCGTGTGTAAATACGCTTTATACTTGGTGTTTTGTCGTGGGGTAAGTAGGAAAAATATTTCTTTGCCATTTAGATGAGTGCTTAGTCGCATTTCTTGGGTGTAGTTGATTTGATATGAGTTGCCATTTTTTAGCTCATTTTTTATCGCGCTAAAGTCCTTTGCATATCGCTTTTTGTCGATATGGTGCGTAATAGTTGGCAGAAATTTAGAGTAAGAATTTTTGTGGTATTTTATGTCTGCTAGATTTTTTCTTTTGGCAAAAAGCCGAAAATGTAGCAATGGCAGGCTAGAATCCGCACAATAATCACTAGAATTTGTGCTAGAATCTGCACTAGATTTTATGCGACAATCCCCACCAAAATCCACACTAGAATCTTTTGTTTCTATTCCACATTCTAAATATTCTAAGATTCCAAGCTCATAGCTTACATATCCTACAAAGTAGCTATTTTTGTGCTTTTTTAGCTCATCTTGTATGCGACTAAAGGCATTTTTTGCTTGTGATTTTTCATCACAGCAAATATCCAAAATCGGCTTGTAATATAGGTATTTCCCAAATATATAAAACTCGCCATATTTCTTTTGTATCTTTTGTAAATCTACCAAAGCCACACTCCCAAAATCTCTAAATATTTTTGCAAAAATAGAAAGAAAATTTTACTCTACTTTTTTGCGTTTTGTTTGTATTTTGATACCTTGTTTAAGTGATTTTGCTTATAATGCTTTGCCACAATTTGTTTTATAAATTTGCTTTTTAAGGATACACACAATGTCAAAAAAATCCTCCAGAAACAAAACCATAAACACTACACTTGAAGAGGGACAAGCCTTTTTTGCTCGCACCAAGCGCGTATCCACACCACAAAAAGACATAAGCCAAATCCTAGATTCTACCATTTGTGGCGATATTTTTACCATTGCGCCATTTTTGCCACGCAAAAGTGTGGATTTGCTTATCGCTGACCCACCTTACAATCTCACAAAATCTTTCAATGGCAAAATATTTTTCAAAAAAAAGCATAGCGAATATGAGTCCTACACAAGGCAATGGCTAGAAGTGATAAAGCCACTGCTAAAAGACACGGCTAGCGTGTATGTTTGTTGTGATTGGCGCAGTAGCCTTATCATAGGCAATGTGCTAGATGAGATTTTTACTCTTAGAAATCGTATCACTTGGCAGAGAGAAAAGGGACGCGGTGCCGCAACTAATTGGAAAAATGGCTTAGAGGATATTTGGTTTGCTACTTGTGGAGAGGGCTATACTTTCAACTTAGAATCTGTAAAAATCCGCAAAAAAGTCCTAGCCCCTTATAAAGAAAACGGCAAACCAAAAGATTGGGTGCAAAGCGAGAGTGGCAACTATCGCGATACTTGCCCGTCAAATTTTTGGGGTGATATTACTATCCCTTTTTGGTCGATGAGCGAAAATACAGCCCACCCCACCCAAAAGCCAGAAAAGCTGCTAGCCAAAATCGTGCTAGCCTCATCAAATGAGGGCGATATAGTGCTTGACCCATTTGCAGGGAGTGGTAGCACAAGTGTGGTGGCAAAAAAGCTAAAGCGACATTTTGTGGGTGTAGAGATAGAGGAGCGGTATTGTGCGTGGATAGAGCAGAGATTAGAAAATGCCAAATCTAATCCAAAGATTCAAGGCTATGAAGATGGTGTGTTTTGGGAGCGCAATTCTAGGTAGTTTTGTGATTTGGTAGTTCTGCGATTTTGCTTGGCTAAGATTTCAAGCTAAAGGCATAAAAAGCATATTTAGGGTTTGGAGTCTCGTTTTTGTATATATTTTTAGGTTTGGTGGCGATTCTTGCATACCATTTAATCAAACATTTTACAATTTTGACTTTGCTTTGCCAAAGCCTTACGAAATGTTCTACCAAAATGGCAAAACAACACAAATGATAAACACACTATAACTTCATTGGGACTTTGCTTAAGGATACCAAATGCCACCTAAAAAATCCACAAAATCTATCCCCGCAGAATCTAGCGCAAAATCTAGCTTGCAAGATTGCCCAAAAGATACGCAAGATGTTAGAGAAGATATTGCACACACTTCGCCACATTCCCCCGCACAAGTGAGTGTATGCGGTGGTGGCGCGTGGGGAAGTGCGCTAGCTTATGCGCTAGCCCATAGCACAGAAGTGCATATCGCCTCAAGGCGCACACTCTCTCTGCCAAGCGACACGCCCTGCCAAATCCTCCAAGTAGATTGTGCTAGTGCGCTAACTTCGCACTTTGTCATCATAGCCATTAGCACGCCAAACTTGCGCAAGTGGCTTAGCTTGCAAAGTAAATTTTTGCAACCAAGCACGAAATATCTTTTTGCTTCAAAGGGCATAGAGGAGGGAAGTGGGGCGTTTGTGCATACAATCGCGCTAGATTTTATCCCTAAGGAAAATCTAGCATTTTTAAGTGGTCCTAGTTTTGCTGCTGAAGTGAGGGCTAAGCTACCTTGTGCGCTTGCTATACACGCGTATAATGATGAGGTGGCAAAGGATTTTGCTAAATTTTTCCCTAGCTTTATCAAGCCCTACACAGGAAAAGATGTCATCGGTGCAGAGGTAAGTGGCGCGTATAAAAATGTGCTTGCAATCGCAGGTGGAATCTGTGATGAGCTAAAGCTAGGGCACAATGCAAAAGCTGCACTTCTAGCGCGAGGACTTATTGAAATGGAGCGATTTGGGCGGTATTTTGGTGGGGAGAGCAAGACATTTTTGGGACTAGAGGGGGCAGGGGATTTGTTTTTGAGTGCTAATTCTACCCTTTCGCGCAACTATCGCGTGGGCGTGGGACTAGCTCAAGGCAAAGATATAGATAGCATACTATGCGAGCTAGGCGAGGTCGCAGAGGGGGTTCGCACAGCTTATGCTATACAGGGCATAGCAAAAAAGCACGATATTTACACACCTATCGTAAATGAAGTGGTGGGGATACTGCAAGGCAAATCCTGCAAAGAGGGAATTTTAAGCCTTATGAGTAGATAGCGGAAATCATCAATGAAATGCCTAAAAATCGTTAGCTTGTGCGCTCTATGCTACTTACAACCAAATCTAGCACAAGAAATGCCACAAATCCCCACAAAAAAATCACTTCAAGAAATCTCAAAAGATTCTAGCCAAAACCTAGAATCAAGCAATGAAGCAAATAATCAAAAAAGCCTAGAATCGTTTGTAGAATCAGCAAAGAGTGATGAAGCAGGCACAAAAGACAGCCTAGAATCACAAAATAAAACACAAGATTTGACACAAAATCAAATACAAACAAGCTATTCCCCCCCCCCCTCTAGCACCACACAAAACACCACATTAGCAAAACCAGCTATTTTAAGCCTGCTTTATAATGCGGGGTTTGACTTTCTTTTAGACAATACCGAAAACACAAAGTCGCTTTCGTGGGATACGCGCACGCGCTATGCGCTGCGACTAAGTGGCGAGATTGGGCTTGGGATTTTTGATTTTCATAGAATCTTTCTTGGTGGATATGGCTTGCAAGATATGGGGCAAAAGCGCGTTTTTAACGCAGGAGGTGGGATTTATGCCTACTATGCTTATGAGAGAGAGCGTGAAATAGGCACATTTGGTGGGACATTTGGGATATTTCCTCGCAAAAAATTGCTAAAAATCTATCCGCGAAGTTTTTTTAGAGATGATTTTTTGTTTTTATCCCCTGCGAGCAATGGTGCACTGCTGCAATATAGCTCGCCAAAGGGGCGCGACATAAAGGGCAGGGCAGAGATTGTGCTTGATTGGTTTGGGGGAAATCTAGCAAAAAGAGATGATGAATTTTTCTTGCTTTTTGGGAGTGAAGTCTCATTTTTTGATAGCCTAAATCTAGGGCTTGATACGCTAGTGTTTCACTTCAAAAATAGCGATGTGCTAGGCAAGGGCGAGAGCGTGGCTAATGATGTGCATTTGCTTGATAGGATTTTGTATAATGGCTATGTAGAGGTGGATTTTAGGGGGTTTGCCCCTAGCTTTAAAAAGTATTTAGACAAAGCACAAATAGGATTTAGCGCACTTGGGCAAATAGAGCGCAAGCGCAGGCTAAGTGGCAATGAGCCTTTTTATATCGGTGCGGGGTATGAAGCAGGGTTTAAGGTGCAGTATAAGGGATTTGGCATAGAGGAGAGTTATTATTTTGGTAAGCCACAGATGAGATATTTTGGGCAATATGGCGAGCAGCTTTATGAGGGATTGCCTTTGTACAGAAGAGAATTTAACCGCGTAAATGCTTACTATCTCTATAAAAATAAATTTTTGCGTGCGCAAATTAGCCTTATTTTTTATACATTTGGCAGGCAGCTAGCTACACAGCAAATGCTGACTTTTAGTATAGATACAGATAAAATCACTAAGCCAAAAGTGCTAAGGTAGCGTGCTATCCAAGTAGTTGAGATTATGACTTTGCCACTTTTGCTTGGACTTTTTGTGAGAATCGCTAGCAAAGCACTTAAAAATTCCAACCCCCCAAAATCCTAGTCCAAAATCTAAAAACTAACCCCAAGCAAAATGCTACCAAAAGTAGTAGGCATATCTTGGCTTACAAACTCTTTTGTGCGAGTGATAGCACTATATGACAAAAAAAATCGCTTATAATTTAGGCTAACACCAAAGATAAGTTCTCCTATGCCATTGTATATCTCAATATCCTTGCGCGGTGCAAAGGAGTTGCCTTGCAAAAATATATTGCGCACCACAGCGCGAATGCCTAAGCCTACATAGCCCTCTATGCTGAAGCCATAGCGATTTGGCAGTGTGCTTACAAAGCCAGAATTTATATGGGGCATAAGAGAGTTTGCAGATAGATTGTAGCCTACGCGTGCGATAAGGTTTGCTTGTGCGTGGGATTTGGCATTGCCAGCTGCAAAACTCACTTGAGGCATAATATCAACGATATGCTTGCTTTTTTCATACACTTGTGGGATACTAAAAGAGGCGCGATAGTAAAGATTGAAAATACCCTCGTTTTGTAGCTGTGTGTCCCAGCCTGCTAGCTTTTTTACATTTCGCGCTTCGTGGATAGTGTCTTGGGCTTGTTTGGCAAGCGCGTCTTTGCCGACTAAGCCTAGTGCTACTTCAAACTGCTCTAGGATATACTTGAAGCGATTTTGAAGCATAACGCTTGCGTATAAAAATCCCCCATAAGGGTGGTCGCTCTTTGGAGGGGGGTTTGAAAATCTATCTTTGGGTGCATACATTTCTTGAGATAGGCTTACTCCAAAAGAAGTAGCAAAATCAGCTTCCTCCCCTAAATATCTGCTAAGTGCTTTGGGAAAAAATGTGGGCGCGGAAATTGCGTGCATAAATGTATAAAATCCTTTGTTTGTAGGCTTTTGTAAATCTTTGGAGTAAAACTTTAGCGAAATGCCTGCCGTGTAGTATTTATCAATGTGTGGGTCAAAGTTTGAGTCATTTTCATAGATAAGCAAAAGTGTGTGTTTAGCCCGAGTGTTTGGAGGGGGAACTACCTCGCTTTGCTTGTAAGTGGAATCACTTTGCTGTGCTTTTGTGTCTAAATCTTTTTTTGGCAAATATTCCTGTAAGTCATCTTTTTGTGCTTTTTCTAGCTCAAATGCACTAGAATCATTTGCACAATTACATACATTACTTTCATTTGGATTTTTAGCTGTGCATTTAAGTGCTTCATCTAGCAGGGCTTGATATTCATCTTTCTCGGTATTTTTTTGTTCGCTACAAAAGTGCGCACTAGATTTTGACACACACAGAGCAAGCAAAAGGGCAAAATATTTTTTCTTTCGCATTTATTCCCCACAAAATTAGACTACACACACTTAAGCCACGACTAAAACCACGCACAAAATCACATAAGCAAAAAATTACAACAAGCTAAAAAGCATATCGTCATTATTTTTAAGGCATTTGAAAGCATTTGGATTTTTTAGGCATTTGACTGCCTATTTTTGCTCTAGATTATAGTTTACTTCAATTTTTAGTCGGACGACTTTTTGGGGTTTGGGGAAGTTTTTGTGCGCTTCTAGCACGCTTTTTAGGGCTTGGGTGTTTAGTATATCGCCTGTGTTGGAGCGGTAGACTTTGAGGTTTTTTATCTCTCCATTTGGCTCTAAGATAAAATCCACCCACACACTGCCTTGCATTTCGCGGATTTGGGCTAGTCTAGGGTAGTGGTGTTTTTTGCGGATTTCGGCTTGGACTTTTTGGTAGAATTCATCGCTTATGCCCTCATTAAAAGCTAGGGATTCATAAGTAGAGCCTTGAGAATCTTGGTTTGAAGCGGATTTAGATTCTAGCTCGGTTGGGATTTCTTTGCTACTTATTTCTTGGCTAGGGTTTTCTTGGCTTTGCTCTTGTAGCTCTTCTAGTGGGATTGGGTGCTTGCTTTTGTGGTGTTTGTGGTGCTTTTTGTGGTGTTTGTGGTGTCGTTTGTGGCGAGGCTTGGTAGGGGTGGAGTAGGCTTTTTGGTTGGCATTTGTGTTGATACTTGCTAGGCTCATTGTGATTTGGGCTAGCCCTATTTCTTGCAGGTTTTCACTTCTATCAAATACGCCCAAAATCCCCGCTACAAGCCCCAAGTGAAATATCACCGAGCTAGCAAACCCTATAAATGCAGGCGTTTTAATCTGCTTGCGCAGAGATAGAAAAATTTTCATGCCCTTTGTCCTTTAGTATGCCTATGATTCTCACAAAGCTATCAAACTTCGCATCTTTGTCGCTTTTGACTTCTATCATTTTGTCATCTTTGGTTTGGTTGATTATTTGCTTTATCGCGTCAAAATCCTTTTCCTCATCATCGACATAGATTTTATTATCGGCACTTATTACGATAGTTAGTCGTTTGTCATCAAGCTTTTTTTCGACTTTGTCGGCTTGGGGGAGGTTGATAGGGATTGCCCCTTGTGCGATAAAAGTCGATACACTTAGCACGATAGCAAGCAAGACAAGCATAACATCAATAAGCGGGATAACATTTAGTCCATCTCGGCGGTGTAGTTTCATCTAGGATTCTCCTAAGGGCGGTTATTTGATAGGTGTATTTTTCTCTATACCAAAGTGGTTGTCTCAAAGTAAAAAGCGTGAAATATCGCAAAAATCTAGGATTTTTTATATGCTTTGTAGCGATTTAGTAGCACATCTACACGGCGCAAAAGTGCGTTATACACGATAAGTGTGGGGATAGCTACTACTAGACCTAGAGCAGTGGCTTTTAGTGCTAGGGATAGCCCTACCATTATGCTTTTTGCATCAATTCCGCCACTAACCCCCATATCATAGAAAGTTATCATAATCCCAACTACCGTGCCTAAAAGCCCGACATAAGGGGCATTTGAGTAGATGATATAAAGTGTGGTTAGGTTTTTGGTGAGCGATTCTTCAAGTGCGTCAATATCTACAAACACTCGCACATCTACGCGCCAAAAATACAGCACCCTCTCAATGCTAAACCACAATGAAAAAAAACTCATAAGCCCCAGCACGCAAAAAATAATTGCATCAATATGCGCTCGTAAAAAGTCCATTTTGTTACCTCTCTTTTGGATTTTGTCTTTGTTATTTTATTTTGTTGTTTTGCTTAGTTATCTTGCTTAGATTTTGCTTGATTTGCGCTTTTTGCCTTGCTTTTTGGATTCTAGTTTTTCTCATTTTTGGTATCAAAAAGAGAATAGCTTTTAGTATCTAGCAAATGTGAAGCGAATGTTAATGTATTTTTCCTAATGCGCAAATAAAACTTGCATAAAATTTGCTTAAAAAGCATAGTAAAGCCAAAATATCGCTCCTAAAAGCCACAAAACACTAAAAATAGCGCGAAAACTGCCAAAAGATTAGCCTTAATCACTTATAATTGCGCGTGTATTGCGCCACTATATTTCATAAATTTTATGTAGCTTATTTACGCAAAAATACTCTATAAAAGCACGATAAACGCCACAATAATGAACGCAAGTCAAAAAGCAAAAGGTAGCAAAATGCCCAAAAAATCTATCAAAAATGAAAAATCTAAAAAATCAAGCACGCAACCTAGCGATTTGGCAAGTGATTTTGCAAATGCGCAAGCTTATATAAACCAATCTTGGGGGGAATCTGCCGATTCTAATAATCCTAAAGATGAACTATCAAAATTATCAAAACCTGCAAAATCCACAAAAAAGAAAAAATCAAGTGCCGATGAAGTGGAGGGATTGTATGATTTAGATGATTTTAGAGAAGATTTTGTGGGTGATTTTGCTAGCTCGCAAGAATCACAAACTCCTAAGGATTTTCACCAAGACTTAGAGCAAGAATTTGAAGATTTTGAGGATTTGCAAGAGTTTGAAGAAAGCCTTAGTGCTGATTCTACACAGCCGAAGTTGCCTTATTTTACGAGGGTTAGTAGCTCTGTGAAAGGCTCGCATAGATTTGGCAGTGGGCATAATATCAATGTCAAAGATAGGCTAAAAAAAGGGCTAAACACCTTTATCAGCCACGAATCTTTCAGTGGTGTTTTGCTATTTTTCTGCGTGCTTTTTGCTATGGGTGTGGCAAATTCTGCGTTTGCAGAGCAGTATTTTGAATTTCAAGAGCTAAAGCTAGGAGTGTTTTTTGGCGAGGGCAAAGCTGGAATGTCGATTTTGCACTTCGTAAATGACATAGCGATGAGCTTTTTTTTCTTAATGATTGGCTTAGAGATGAAGCGTGAGATTCTCTATGGTGAGCTAGCGGGGGTGAAAAAAGTCATTTTTCCTATGCTAGCCGCACTTGGTGGAATCATCGTGCCTATTGGAATATACCTGTTTTTCAATCACGGAACGCCATCTGCTGTGGGGTTTGGCGTGGCGATGAGCACGGATACGGCATTTGCACTTGGCGCGATACTTTTTCTAGGCAAGCGTGTCCCGCTAAGTTTGAAGGTGTTTTTGGTTACGCTTGCGGTGGTTGATGACTTGGGCGCGATATTTGTCATTGTCATTTTTTATACGCAGCAGCTAGATTTTGCTTGGCTTATCATCGCGCTTATTATCCTCTCTGTGCTTGTGTATTTCAATCAGCAAGATACGCGCAAAACCTCAAGCTATTTGTTTCTTGGTGTGCTACTTTGGATAGCTGTGTTTAATAGCGGAATCCACGCAACCATAGCCGCTGTGCTTCTTGCTTTTTGTATCCCGGGGCGTTCAAATGTCTCTGATAAGGCGTTGCAGGCTTTGCGAGAGGAGCTAAAAAAAATCACACATATCACACAAAGCGGGCGAAACTTTTTTGAGACACATAGCGATGAAAGCAGTGGATTTAGACAGACTTTGGAGAGCTTTAAAAAGTTTTTTAGCTCCAAAGAGAGTGAGCGGACATTTAACATAAAAGAGCAAAGCCAGCGCGTGCAAATCCTAGAATCTATCGCCAAATATTCTCACGCTGCGCAAAATCCGCTATTGCAGCTTCAGACGGTTTTGCACCCTCTTTGTTCTTATTTTGTCGTGCCGTTTTTTGCGTTTGTAAATGCGGGCGTAAGGGTGGATTCTAGTATAAATTTTGATTTAGACCATATATTTTTGGGCACGATTTTGGGGCTGGTGGTTGGGAAACCTATCGGGATTTTGGTGTTTTCATTTCTTGGTGTGAAGCTGGGGGTTGCCACTAAGCCAAATGATTTGTCATTTGGGCAGATATTTGCCACAGGATGCTTAGCTGGGATTGGCTTTACGATGTCGATATTTGTGGCAAATCTCGCTTATGACCACGAAGATGCTATCGTGCTATCTAAAATCTCTATTTTGTATGCTTCCTCGCTTGCGCTTATCATCGGGATTTGTCTTTTGTATTTTTTCACAAAGCCAAAGGAGCAAGTGCTTTTGATAGATTCTAAAATGGGCTTTGGCTCTAGTCAGGATAAAGATTCTGCGCTAGATTCTGCGTTTGCCAAAGAGGGGGCAAAAAACTACATAAAAGAATCGCCACATAAGCAAGCGTGAGGTTGAAGCTATTATATATTTGTTTGCGCGACTTTTGTTGATTTGATTGTTTGTGAGAATTTCTTATTTTAGATTTGTATTGTTGTTGTTTTGAAGTGCGATATTTTTAGGTTTTTTATGATTTTTGTAGCAAAGATTTTTTGCAAGCGGTTTTTTATAAGGGTTTGTGGGGAATGTTTTGAAAAATACTTGTGTAAAATGCTTTTGCATAAAATTTTTGTATTTCTAGATTTTAGAGATTTTGCCAAAATCACTAAACCATTAAAACCCCCCAAAACCAAAATCAGCCTAAAATTATGAGCCAAAGCCACAATGCTAGCGCGTAGTGTCCGCCTTTAAAAAGCTAAAACGCCCTAAAATCTCCATTGCATATATGCCTTGCCAAAGCTGCGATTGAGCGTGGATTCATCCGCGTACTTCTCTAGCATAAACACCCCTATCCCGCCTATCTCAAACCCATAAGGAAACGCATATCGTAGTCCAAGCGAGAATGCGCTTTGCGCCCTAGCAGAGCTCCTACTATCGCGCCCCATAGCCTCAAGTGCGAATCGCTTCTCCCTGCCAAATCGCGCCCCCACAAAGCCATAGTAAGTGTTTGTATGCGCGTCATAAGCGTTGCTTGTGTGGCTTCCGCTGTGCATAAGCCCCGGACGAATCACGCCATACCCCTCGCCCTCGTGTGCCTCAAAGCGCGAAGTTGTTTCGATATTGGCTATCTCAAAGACACGCACCCCGATATGCTGAAATCCCGCGCCAAAATACACCAAGTCTCTATACTCAAACTCCTGCTCAAGCAAGGCAAAGTAGGTATCGCCTCGATTGCTCGTATCTAGGTGTCCGTGCCCATCTTCGCCGTTGTGGTTGTGCTCGCCATCGCTATGCTCGTGCCCTGCGTGGATTCTTGAGTAGTTTGAGTATAAAAACGCGCTATGAGCAATCGTTTTGCTACGCCATTTTGCGCCAGAGTGCGAGTTTGTGCTAGAGTGCGAGGCTAGAGCATCCGCGCCAAACCCCAAATCTAGCACGAATTTCGCCCCATACACGCCAAAAAAGTTGCTCAAATAATACGCATAAGGCTCAAAATGTAGCCTTGCGTTTTGCGCTAGCCCAAAGGAGAGATTTACCCCGCCCGCGTAGAGATTTTCGCCCGCATAGAGGTGCTTATAAAAGTTAAAATCCGAGCTAAACTCTCTTGTTATGTCTGCGTGTTCATTTACCCAGATTCCATAGATTTGCGCAGAGTGTGGAGTGCGTGTGCCAAATGGCAATGTAAGCCGTGCAAATACCCCTTGCAGCGAGTGTCCCACCCACTCTAGCTCTCTTTCAAATCGCCCCGCTAGCACTTCTAGGCTTAGTCTATCAAAGTCCTTTATGTAGCCCAAGTATGCGTTGTTTGCGACAAAGTTTGAGTTTATGTAGGTGTAAGCATTTGCCTTGTCTGTGTAAAATGGCGCGTAAGCCACCACGCCAACGCCGAGTGTCAAGCCATTTAGCGCGGTGTGAGAGCGTGCAAAAGGTGTGCTTTGCAGTAGCACGCTTGAGTAGAGCATCGCGTAATTGTCGCGGTTTGAGTTCTCTGCTTTGCTCGCTAGGGCTGAAGATTTGCCAAAAATGCCAACCCTAGCACTAAGGCTAGCAAAGTCTGAAGTGCGGCTGTGGCCGTGCTCGTGTAGCTCATAAGCGTGCAAATAGTGATAGCGGCTTGTGAAGTGGCTAGCAGGGTGGGCGTGATTGTCGTGGTTTGAATGTGAATCTTGCGAGTTGTCTAGGCTGTGCGAATCGTGCGAATGGCTTAAATCGTTGGAATCGTGGGGTTTGTGTGAATCGCTTAAATCGTGGGCGTGGCTAGAGCTATCGTCATTTGAAGCGCGAGAATGCAAGTCGTGGCTAGAATCTCTAGAATCTAGAGAGTTTTGCGCTTCATTGATAGCTTGCGTATTTTTGTGTGATTTTTCGTGGGTGGCTTGGGTAGTTTGCGTGGCTTGGGGATTTTGGGCATTTGTCGCGTTGGCACTGATACAGAGTGCAAATGCACAAAGGCTTAGGCGAAGTAGTTTTTGCGTGCTTTTTGGCGTGTGTTTCATTGCGAAGTCCTTTTTGTCGTTTAAAATTTAAAACGCGCATTATATATATTTTTTCCTTAAATGCAACTTAGTTGCAAAACAAAAATCAAGTTGCTTAAAAAAATCAAAATGTTTTAAGTCGTTTGATTTTATGTGAGTTTATGCGGGATTTTGTGAAAAAGTTTTGGACAAAAAGCCAAAAATATCTTTTTCACAATGGGGGAAAATTTACAAATAAAAACTTTCCCTCAAAACAGCAAAAAACTTAATAAAAATAAAGTAGAATTCAAAAATATTTTTAAGTTAAAAAACAAAAGGAAATCTCTATGAAAGAAGATTTGAGCTATGCAGAAGCCATTACAAAAGTTATGCTTGAAAATGGCTATATTGCGCCATTAAAATTGCTATACAAAGATGTTTTTAAATACAAAGATTCTAGCAAAATTGTAGGTAAGACACCGATTGAT
This sequence comes from Helicobacter sp. MIT 01-3238, assembly GCF_003364135.1. Taxonomy (NCBI): domain Bacteria; kingdom Pseudomonadati; phylum Campylobacterota; class Epsilonproteobacteria; order Campylobacterales; family Helicobacteraceae; genus Helicobacter; species Helicobacter sp. MIT 01-3238. The sequence goes on along the minus strand of NZ_NXLN01000011.1, from coordinate 30,188 downwards.
ACTATTCGTGGTGAAGTGCAAAAAAATAAAAAATTTACACGAGTTGGGCTTGGAATTTATGCTTTGAGCGACAAATTAGACCTTTTGCAAAAACAAGAAACACCAAAGACAGAAAAAGAAAAACTTGCTTCAAGGCACGGCGAAATTCAAGGAATGCTTTTAGAACTTGGTAATAGTTTAGAAGAAGTTAGTGAGACTTACACAAATGATAAAAAATTTATTTTTAATAAAAAGCCACTAGGTAGTATTTGCACTTTGCGGAATGTGCCACCTTTTACTTATGAGCATATCATTAAGATAGCGTATCATTCATTGATGTTGTTTGGTTTAATGAAAGAATGTTTCCCTCAAAGGTTTTTGAGGTTGAAAATTCCACAAATTTCAGAGATGCGTTTATTAAATTTATGGAGTTGCAAGATTTTCAAACCAAATTTATTTGTGTAGCACCAAATGAACGAAAAAGTAAATTTGAACGAGAAATCAATAAAACCGCATTCTCACCAATACAAAATCGAGTGCAATTTTATTCTTATGAGGATGTTGAGCACGATTACAATTTAGGCTTGCAAAAATTTCGTATGCTGTAGTTTTAACATACCAAAATCCCAAACACAAAATCCCTCCAAATATCGCTTTTTACATATCTTTTACACCAAGCACATAAAGATTTTAAGATTTTTGCTTACACTTCTAGGCATTAAACAACAAGGAGTGAAAAAATGAGAGGAAAAAGCAAAAAGCCATTAAAGGCGATGATATTTTGTGCGCTGGTGATTTTGGGATATGGATTTTATATCGCTTTTAGTGGCAGTGAGGCAGACAGCACGCCCTATCAAGCAAAGCAATTTAGCGACAACGCAAAGCATATTAGGATTTTGCCTATACATAATGCGAAGTTTTTGGCTGGGCAGAGGTTTGACTTTTTGGTAGAAATCGCGCAAGATTCTACGCTAGATTTAAGCAAAGATAGCAAAGAAGTGCAAGTGCGCATAAACGGCAAAAACGCGCAAGATTTTTTTGGCAAAAGTCCTAAAGTCTGGAGTGAAAATGGGATTTTGAGCTATCGCATAGATGAAGTGGATTTAGCCGATACGGGGCAGTATGTAGTAGAGGTATCACACAATGGCAGCAAGGCTAGCGTGGCATATAGTGTGGTGTCTCAAAAGGCACAAAAGCAAGCAAAAAATGTGATTTTGCTCATAGGCGATGGTATGAGTTTGCAAGCAAAGCAAATCGCTAGGATTTTATCCAAAGGCATAAATGAGGGCAAATACAATGACACGCTAGCAATGGAAAAACTCCAATCTATGGCACTTATCACCACTTCTGGCTATGATAGCCTTACCACCGATAGTGCGAACTCCGCTTCTGCTTATGCCACAGGGCACAAAAGCGTGGTAAATGCGATGGGTGTGTATGCGGACTCTACAAGCGATTTGTTTGATGACCCAAAGGTAGAAAATATCGTAGAAATCCTCAAGCGTAAAACGAATAAAAGCATAGGGCTTGTAACCACTGCAAACCTCACAGACGCTACCCCTGCGGCATTTGTAGCGCACACTAGACAGCGATATGAGCTAAACGCAATCGCGCTTGATATGTTTAGCGCGTATCATCGCGCAGATGTGCTTTTGGGCGGAGGGATACAAAACTACGCACCAAAAGAGTTGGCAGAATCTAAGCGCAAGGATTCTAAGGACATCATAAAAATGTATGAAAACGAGGGCTATGCCATAAGCTACACCAAAGATGACTTGAAGATTCTAGAATCTAGAGTGCAGACAAGCGATGCTGTGCCAAAAGTGCTAGGGCTTTATCACAAAAATCATCTCAATGTGTATTTGGATAGGGAGGTGCTAAAAGATAGCTCCGTGCTTGGCAAGTATGATAATCAGCCAAATCTAATGGATATGACAAACTTCGCCCTAAAGGCACTAAGCAAGAATAAAGATGGGTTTTTCCTAATGATAGAGGGCGCGAGTATCGATAAAGAGCTGCATAAAATGGATTGGCAAAGGGCGGCGTATGACACAATCGAGTTTGACAAAGCCGTGCAAATCGCGCACAACTTCGCTAAGGAGGATAAAAACACGCTCATCATAGTCGTGGCAGACCACGCGCACGGAGCGAGTATCACGGGGACATACTATGAGAGCGATGGCAAAAGCGGCAGAGAAGCTGTGAGGACATATAAACACGCGATATTCCCTACATTTGAGGATAGGGATAATGACGGATTCCCAGATAATCCTAACGCGGAGGTTACGCTAGCAGTGCAGTTTGCCAACCACCCAGACGCACATATCGACTACAATCTCAAGCAAACGCCACAAATGCCTACCATAGAGCAAAATGGAAAATTTGTAGCAAATCCTAACGCAAAGGGCGAGTGGTATCAGGGCAATATCCCTACATTTGAAGACCAAGAAGTGCATAGTGCCGATGATGTGGTGCTGATGAGTGAGGGCGTGGGAAGCGAGTATTTCAGGGGCGTTATGGATAACACAGAAGTGTTTTTTGGTATGATGAGGGCTTTTGGGCTTGATGCGAGGTGATTAGCGATGAGGTGGGTTGCTAGGTTGTAGTGAGGTAGGTTGTAAAAAGTCGGTTTGGCAAGGAGTGGCTTAATGTTGGTTTGAGTGGGGGAGGCTTGATAGGTGGTAGTTAAGAGGGCTTAGGGATTTTGGCTTGATTTGTTTTGCAAATCTCAATGGCAATTAAGCGAGATTTTGTATAATTTTGGCATTTAATTTTTAAGGAATGTCGTGTCAAATTTGGCTTTCAATTCTCCTCAAACTTCACAACCCGCGCTTTTTGATTTAGACTCTAGCGAGTCGTTAGCACAGCGCAAGGCGCGGTTTTTGCACTCACTCAAAGGCAAATCCCTTGCTTACAAACGCTACACCAAATCCCCCTTGCGCTATGGCGGTGGCAAATCCCTAGCCGTAGGGCTGATAGTGGAGCATTTCCCAAATGACATAAAGCGCGTAGTAAGCCCATTTATCGGTGGTGGAAGCGTGGAGGTGGCAAGCGCACTAGAGCTAGGATTAGAAGTGCGGGGCTTTGATATTTTTGATATTTTGGTAAATTTTTGGCAGGTTGCAATCGCTCAATCTAGTGCGCTTTATACTGAGCTAGAGAATCTAGAGCCAAGCAAAGAAGTGTATGAAAAAATCAAAAACGAGCTAAAAGCACATTATAAAAAACTTAGCAATCTTAATAGCCTAACTTTAGCGCGGGATTATTATTTTAATTTCAACCTTAGCTATGGACCGGGCTTTTTGGGCTGGATGAGCAAAATCTATGAGGACACAACGCGCTATAAAAATATGCTTAAAAAATTGCGCGATTTTGGGGCACATAAGGGGGCGAAAAATTTAGTCGTAGAGTGCGAAAGTTTTGAAGCGGTGTTTGAAAAATACCCAAATGACTTTTTCTACTGCGACCCGCCATATTTCCTAAGCGGAGATAGCAAAATGTTTAGGGGAATCTACCCTATGCGCAATTTCCCTATCCACCACAATGGCTTTAAGCACGAGCTTTTAGCAGAGCTCCTTCGCGCACATAAAGGGCGGTTTATACTAAGCTACAATGATTGCGAGTGGGTGCGTGAGGCGTATAAGGGCTTTAAGATTTTAGAGCCAAAGTGGCAATACACAATGGGACAGGGCGAAACGCGAATCGGCAAAAACCGCATAGAGCGCGGGGATACAGATAACATTAAGCAAAGCCACGAGCTGATTATCATAAAAGAATAAGGGCGTGCAAAAATAAAAATTAGCGAAGTAAAAACGGCGTTTAAAATCGCTGATGTGGAGTTTGTAGCGGGTAGCACAAAGCTAAATTTTAATTACTTAAAAGAGTTGCGAGATGAAAACGGAAAAGACCTGCCACAAAGCATTTTAACCCAAAATGTCGCAAGGGTATATCTCATCGTGGTTGATGGCGTGATAAAGAAAATCGGTGGCTCTCAAGCTGTGGGCGGGATAAAAAGCACATTGCAAATCTACCAAGACGGCGGTGTGAAAGGGCGTCCTAGCATTCGTAGCTTTGGCGTGTGGTATTTTCTCTATCACACGATTTTAAGCGGTGCAAAAATCGAATTTTATATGATTTACCAAGAGAATTTTGAAAAGGAAATCAAAGGGCTTTTTGGGCTAAAAACCGTGAAAAACGCCTATATTTCTTACAAACTCATTGAGGAATGTTGTGTGGCGGATTATTTGGCGTGTGAGGGTGGCAAACACCCTGATTGGAATGTGCAAGAGCAGGGCAAAGACTGGCCGCTAGAAATCAAAAACGAACACGCCGAAATCCAAAAGAACGCGCAAAGCAGAGCTAAAAAAGTCATTCGCAAAGAGGCGAAGCGATGATTTGGCAACAATATAAAAAGCACTATGTTTAAGGTGGCGATGGGTTATGCACATTTGCAACTTCATTGCAAAATTCCGCCACAAAACACTACAAAAATCCAAAACCCCCACTAAATCACGCTTTTACATATCTTTTACACCAAGCGCACAAAGATTTTAGGATTTTGCCTTACACTTCTAGACATTAAACAAAAAGGAGTGATAAGATGAAAACAAAAAGCAAAAAGCCATTTAAGGTGATTGTGCTTTGTGTGGCTATTATAAATTGTGTTTTTGGCGTTGATAACTCTTCGCTTTATGCTAAGGATTTTCCAAAACATTACAAAACTTATGGTGTTGTGTATTTGGTAGATAGTGATACAAGCGATAAACTTATGTCTTATGCGGGCGGTGTTTTGAGGGAGAAGATTTTAAAATACGGCATAACAGACGCGCCAAATCGCACAAATCTCCCGCATATAACGGTTTTGCATATCCACACACAAGATAGCACCACGCCACAAAAAATGCTCTCTATTTTGCTTCAAAATAAACTACCAAAACCATTTAGCCTAAATCTCAAAGGCTTTGGCTTTGTCAAGGCTTCAAAAGATTCTGCATTTCCTTGGTGGTTTGACATCAATGTAGAGCATACTTTGGGCTATGATGAGATAATGGAGTTTAACGAGCTTGCCACGACACTTATCGCACCGCTTAGGGATTCCCCGTTGCCTAGAGTGAGTGGGAGCATTTATGCTAGCTCATCAAAAGAGGCAAAAGGGCAGATTGAGGACTTTGGTGTGAATGGAGTAAATCGCACCATAAATGGAGAAAAGCAGTGGCTTCATCGCCCGCATATCACGCTAAGTTATAGTATGCAAAATCTAAATCCAAAGCTAGAAGCAGAGCTAAAAGCACTTGCAGATGAGCTAAACAAAGATTTTGATAAGGGCTTAAAGGCTACCTTTGATAGTGTCTCAATCGTAGAGCTTGGCGTATCTGGCAATGTTTTGCGAGAGATTTATCGTATAAATTTACAAAATAAGCAGTATAAAGATATTGCAAAATCCTTGCAAGAATGATTTGCCACGCACTTGCTTGCTATTGTTTGTGCAAAGGATTAGGGGTTGCACAAAGATTGGGGTTGCGTAAAGATGCGCAAAGATTAGAGTTGAAAAAGATTTGGCAAGCTAGATTGTGTTAAGAGTATTGGCTTTTGTCGCGCTTCTTTAATTTTTGGGCAAGATTTGTGCTAGTCTTGCCAAATCCAAATAGGCTTACATTTATATCCACAATTTGCATTTGCGGTTAAAATTCCGCCACAAAAACGCATAAGCAAAATGCAAATTTGCTATAATGCGACTTTAGCAAAAGCCACAAATTTGCTTAGACGCCACAAGGTGCTCTAACGCGCGTGGCACACTCATATACTAGGGGATATAAATGGATTCTGTCTCTTTGCTAAAGCAAAGCAATATCGCAATCACGGATTTACGGCTAGAAATGCTAGAGATTTTGCGCCTAAATCACAAGCCTTTGAGCTTTGATGAGTTTCACCTCAAGGCAAACAAAACCACTTTTTATCGCAATATGGAGCTGTTTGAGGAGAGGGGCATAGTCATAAAGACAAACTTGGAGCGAAAGAGCTACTATGAGCTAGCCCAAGATGCAAAGGCGCACTTCATCTGCGATGTCTGCCACAAAATCACGGACTTCGCACTGCCCAAAAGCACGACACTAAATGGCAGAGTAAAAAGCCTAGTCGCACACGGAATCTGCAATGAATGTGAGTGAGGCAAAAAACAAATAGACTACAAAGCAAGTTTAGACAAAAGTAGATAAAGCAATAAGTCAAGATAAGTCAAATACAAAGAAAGCCAAAAAAAGATAATCACAAAAATATAGCCAAAAAATAACGCAAAATCTAAAAATCAAATCCCCCTCAAAATAACCCCCTCCAAAGCTAGTCATTTCACTTTTTCTAACTTTACTTTTTTATCTTACGCCATATCTTTTTATCTTGGCTATTGTTTGTAAAGACTGCCTTGTAAGATGATTGCAAAATCTTGCAAGGCTTGTGGCAAGTAGCAAGCTACACTATCACACCACCGCCTAGCACGCACTCATCATCATATACCACAAGTGCTTGTCCTTTTGCCACACCATAGACAGGCTCTTTTAGTCGTGCCAAAATCTTGTCATTATCCACTTCAAGCGTAGCAAGTGTGGGCTCGGAGCGGTAGCGGATTTTGACTTCGTATTCTTGTCCGTGGAAATCTTTATCTAGGCTTACATTTTGAGCTTCTACCAAAATCTTTGCTAACTCTTCTTTTTTGCCTACGATGATTTCATTTTGGCTAGGGTTTATGCCTAGCACGAAGTGTGGCTCGTGTGCGCCTTTTACGCTAAACCCTTTGCGCTTGCCTATGGTGTATTGCATATATCCTTTGTGGCTTCCTACGATTTGCCCTTGAGCGTTGCGCACTATGCCTGATTTTTCGACATCAAAGTGCTTTTTTAGTATGTCTATATAGTCGCTCTCCACGAAGCAAATCTCTTGGCTTTCTTTGTATTCTTCAAGTGTGCCAAACCACGGCATAGCTTCAAACGCTTTTGGTTTGACTTCGCTTTTTAGCATATCGCCAAGCGGAAATATAAGGCGGTTTATGGCGTCTTGTGAAATCGCATAGAGAAAGTAGCTTTGGTCTTTGCTAGAGTCTTTTGCTTTGGCAATTTTTTTGACACCATTTACTTCTTTTATGCGTGCATAATGTCCTGTGGCGATTTTTTCACAGCCCATTTCCATAGCTTTTTGCAAGGCAAGTCCAAATTTCATATTTGGATTGCACATAGCGCAAGGATTTGGCGTTTCGCCTCTTTTGTAGGATTCTATGAAGTAGTTATACACCACTTCTTTAAACTCCTTTTGCGCATCGATTACCATAAAATCTATGTCTAGATTTTTGGCGACTTTTTGGCAGTTGGCGATGAAAACCTCGTGCTTTTTTTCTTTGTCGTGCAGCTTTAGGTAGATACCTAAGACATCGTGTCCTGCCTGCTTTAGTAAGTATGCCGAGTAGGAGCTATCCACTCCTCCGCTCATTAGCAACGCAACTTTCATTGTTGGTCCTTTCTAGTGGTAAATTTTGCATATCGCAATGTTGATTCCCTTTTCCTTTATTTTGGATTTAAAGGGAGGGTATTATAGCCTAAAAACATTTTGCTACGCTTAAAAAAACCTCCAAACTAGCGATTATAGATTTTTAGGACATTTTGAGGGGGTTTAGCGATTTGGAAATGTCTTTGAATCATAGAATCTAAAAAGGCGATAAATGCACTTTATTTGGCTTGTGTTTTTTATCTGTGTTGCCACACTTTTTGGCAAATCTGCAAAATCTCAATTCTCACTGCAGATGCCCCAAGAAGTTGCAAAGATTTATTATGAGATGAAAGGCTTAGATATGAATGGTGGGGAAAATGCTTCACAAAAAGAGCAAAATCCACAAAATAGTGATGATAAAAAAAGCAAAAAGCAAAAAGCAAAAGAGGAAAAAAAGGCAAAAAAAGAAGCAAAAAATAAAAATATTGAGTATTTCATAGACTCCAAAAAGTCCCAAAAATCAGCGCAAACTACGCATTATTTCCCAAATGATGTCCCGCCACCCATAGAGCAACCACCATCTTTTGAGGAAATCATAGCTAGAAATGTGAATGAATACCCGCAAAATCAGCAGCTATGCCAGATGGGCGATAAAAAGGCTTGCTTTTTTGCTGGGCAGGCGATTTTATACACGGGAGGGGATTTGGGCAGTGCGCAGCAGTATTATTGGCTATCTTGTGCGCTAGGTATGCAGCTAGCTTGTGATGAATACTCCAAAATCTCAATGAGTGTGGATATGCTCTATCGGCAGTATTTTCAGCGGTGGCAGCGCAAAGTGTGGGTAGGGGATATTATCACTAAGAAAGGCAAGTATATCGAGCTACAAAAAGTGCGTCCTGCTTATAAAATCCGCAATATGCAGCCAAGATGATAAAGTGCGTTAAAAATGTTATCAAAATCCGCAAAAAACACCACTAAAAGTTTTTAAGATTTTGGGATTTGAAGTGTGAGTGCGATAGCTCCAAGTGTGCAAAAAGCCATACCAAGCGTGGCACTTAGCCCAAAAGCCACCACCGCTTGAGTGTGGCTAAGAGATAATAAGCAAAAAGAAATGATACTTGTTAGGCTTGCTAGAGCTATGCCAAATACACGGTCTTTTGGGCTAAGGCTGTGATTTTGTGCAAGCAGGACATAATCAATCCCAACCGCGCTAGAAATGATAAGCCCAAAAGCTACAAAGATATTAAACCCAATCCCAAAACCTAGCACTATGCCTAGACTTGCTAGCGTAGAAAGTAGCACCACACTCATCATCATCGCTGATTTTTTTAGCCCAAATGCAACTCCAAGTGCGATAAAAGCAAGAATATAGCCAAAAATCTTTAGCCAAATGGCATTAAACTTTATCGTGCTAAAACTCTCACTTATACTCTTTGGGAAATCTATGAGCGAGGCATTGTATTTTGCCAAAATAGCTTCTAGCTCATCTGTTTGACTTAGTGGCTTAAAATGCGGAAATGATATGTAGCTTTGTGAGTGCAAGCTAGGATTTGCAGAGATGATAAACCTAGCAAAATCATTTCCTAATCTAGTGGATAGAATCTGCTCTAAATGAAGTGGTTGCAAAGACGCGACTTTCTCAAAAGCATCTAGGATTTGGGATTTTTCAAAGCCTAGATGCTCATATAGTCTTAAAATATCTTTGTCTTTGCTTGCTTGCTTGAAAGAGTCAATGATTTCTTGCTGCTCTTTTGGGCTTAGCAGAAGTGCGCTAAGCCCGTCATATCTATCTATGAAATCTTTTATATCATTCATAAGCCTGCGCTCTAAGGCTATATCGCCAGATTCTAGGAGGATAAATTTTTGAGTGCTAGCATCGCTTATGCGGGCAAAATCTTGCAATTCTTGCAAGGAGTGCTTAGGTAGGGAAGAGTATTTGGATATGTCATCTTGCGTATCTGTGGCTAGCAAAAGCACACTAGCAAATAGCACAACAAATGGAGCTAGCCAAAAGATATATTTCCTAAAAAATGGTTTTGCTATCTTTATCGCACTTAGAAATGGCTTTCTAAAAGCGTGCTTAGATACAAATACACTTCCTTGCAAAATCTGTGGCAACAAAAAAAAACTAGCAAAAAACGCCCCCACAAGTGCAAAAATAGAAATAACAGCGACTTGGTGCAAAAACGGCATAGGCGATAGCAAAAATAGTCCATATCCACTTGTGGTAATAAAAAGCCCAAGCAAAAATATCCTCCTCATAGAGAGAATGCTTGAGGAGCGAACCACTTTGTATCGCTCTTTGGCAAGCCAATGGATTGCAAAATCTATGATAAGCCCCACAAGACTTGTGCTAATGACTATACTAAGGATATGCAGATGTGCAAAAGCTAAAAGTGCGCCGCTTAATCCGCACAAAAAGCTAAATCCAATCACTAAAGCTAGCCAAAATATACGCATACTACCAAAAGCACCAAACAATAGTAAGCCAACCAAAATAAAAGATAACCCACCCATATATATACTCTCTTTTATCCCCTCTTGTTTGTAAATCGCGCTAAAAATCGCCCCACCTTGAATAAGAAGGTGTGTGCTAGATTTTTCTGCCGTTTTTCTAGCTTCTAAAATAAAATCTAGTAGCACTTGTGAATTGACATTTTCAGCCAAACGCGCACTAGCAAAGTAGTATTTTTTTTGTGTGATATTATCTAGTGCGTATAGCCTTGCACTCGCTATGTCTAGCTTTAGTCCTTTGTTATTATCTAGCAAACTAGAATGTCCTAAGAGATTAAAGAAATCTTGGCTTGGGCTAAGAGGACGCAAAGCAAAGCTATGCACCAACTCTTGTGCGTTTTGGCTAAAAAAAGCCTTATTTTTGATTTTGCTAAATGTCTCATATCTAAGCAGTGCTAATCGCAGTGGGTAGAGAGTATCTAAGATATTAGAATCATCAAATTTAAGTTTGACACTAGAAAAAAGATTTGGCGGAGCAAGCGCAAAAATCTCATCAAGCAATGTATCATCATCACTCAAAAATGAGATGTCTTTGGCAAAATTTTGCTGAATTTTTTGCAGGGCTTGCTTTTGGGTAGGGCTAAAATCTAGCTCTAGTAGTGAGTAAATATCACTTTGGATAGAATCTATGCGAAGTGATATGATAGCTATCATAGCACTTGTAAGGAGTGCAAAAATCGTGTATATAAAAACTTTCTTTGTGTTATGATTTTTGGCGTTATGATTTTTGGTGTGGTAATTTTTGTGCCAAAAGTCTTGTGCTAAAAATGTATATAGATTTTGCATTATTGGATTTTTATATTAGAGAAAATATTAGTCGTTATATCGCCGTTGCTTTCATACAGCACAATCTTTTCTAGTAGGCTTGGGTATTTGATTTTACCTTGCAGGAGGATAGAATCAAACACCTTTGCTATAAGCGCGTTTTTGGGCTTTAGGACAAGTTGCCAAACTTCGCCACTTTGCGTGAAAGAAAAGGTAAAATATTTTTGCAATGCCTTAAAATCTATGCTTAATATTTCTAGTAGCATTTCTTGGTTATTGTTGATTGCTATCCATTTAGTTTGGTTGCTTGGAGTTTTGTTTATCGGGGACTGATTTTGCAAGTTTTGATTTTTAGATACTTGATTTTGGGTGTCTTGATTTTGTGGGTTTAGCTCTTTTTGAAAGACACCTTTTGGTGTGATTTTGATAGTGGATTTTATAGGAGAGTGTATCTCCCAAAAAAGTGTTTTTTCTTCGCTTTCTTGGCTATTTTCGTGCACAAGGCTAAATGTGCCAAAACTTTTTATGGCATTGCTAAAGCCTTTTAGCTGTTTTTCTTGGGTAAATTTTCCCTGCATAGTCTTTCCGCTCAAGGATTTTTTAATATTGTCTTGCAAGTCCTCTAAACCAAAGGCTTCTATAAAGCCCACAAAAAACCCACATAGCAAAAATAATATCCCAAAATGCTTAGCAGCGTTGATATATTGCTTCATTTTTCCCCTTAGATTTTTTCTAGATTTTGTTAGATTTTGGTGTTTAGAAGTGCAAAAACTATTGTGCCAAAAATGATTTAATAGCATATTGTGATAATGGCTTTTTGACATTTATAAAGTCTAGTTATGAAGCAAAATCTATGATAAATTTTGCTTGTTTGCCTTTCGCAATCTATTACGCGATTTTTTTTGCAATCATTGCTCGCTTTGCTTGCGGATTCACAAAACGCACCTTTTTTGTCAAGCCCCACACCCCCCAAATCACTAAACCTAAGGTTTTCTAGCTTGATTAGGGATTCTTTTAGAGTCCAGATGCGATAGAAGCAATGCAATGGATTTACCGAATTTACTACAAAATCTCGCTCAAAAGAGCTAAAGCAAAAATCCAAATGTGGCTTAAAATCTCTACTTTTTACAATCTCTATATCAACACCTATGGGAAATCTAGCAAATGCTAAGAGAGCAATATCGCTTTTGTGTGAGTAGCTAGAGAAATGAGCGCATTTGATAATATCTTTTAGGCTTTTTAGCAATGTCCTAGAGAGGATAAAAGATGAGTTTTTTGCTAGATTTGGATGGAGGCTCAAAGTGGCTTTGTCTTTTTGGCTAAGGCTATGCCTGTCATAGTTTCTCATAAGTGGGCTTAAACCAAGTGCAAGAAAGATATGTTTTTTGTCTAAAAACTTATCTAGTGATTTATAATGTGGGTGTGGATATAGGCTAGCACTGCTTGTATTTAGCCGATACAAAAACAAACCCTTTGGGATTTTGTGTGTTGGGATTTTGCGCAGGGCTTTGTTGCGCTTTTTGTGGGTGTGCAAAATTATCCTTTTCATAGATTTTGGGATAAAGATTTTAGTATAATATCAAAAGAATTTTAAGGCAAGCGACAAAGCAGGATAGAGAGCAAAAGCTAAGGAGTGAGAATGCAAGCAGGACGAACGCAGAGAAGGGAAGTGGAGGTTTTAGTCATCGGGGGTGGACCAAGTGGGAGCATATCTAGTGCGCTTTTGCATAGGCAAGGCATAAAAACGCTAGTCGTAGAAAAGCAGAAATTCCCAAGATTTGTCATAGGGGAGAGTCTTTTGCCTTTTTGCAATGAGGTGCTAAAAGAGGCTGGATTTTTAGACGCAGTGGAAGCACACGGATTTCAGTATAAAAACGGAGCAGCTTTTAGCCACAATGATGAATATCGCTATTTTGATTTTTGCGATAAAAGCACTCAAGGCTCTGGGACTACTTACCAAGTCCAAAGAGGGGATTTTGACAAGGTGCTTATTGATTGTGCGATAAAGCAAGGTGTGGAGGTGCTATTTGAAGTGGAAGTGGAGGATATTTGCTTTGATGAAAATGGGGCGAGTGCGTGCTTAAGCAATGGCGAGATTATCCACGCTAAATTTGTGCTTGATGGGAGTGGATATGGTAGGGTGCTACCTAGAATCTTAGATTTAGAATCCCCATCAAATCTAAGTGCCAAAAGGGCGTATTTCACGCATATAGAGGATAATATCTCTGAAGTGCTTTATGATAGAAACAAGATTCTAATCACCACTCACCCAAGATTTAGAGATGTGTGGTTTTGGCTTATACCTTTTTCTAATGGAAGAGCTAGTATCGGCGTGGTGGGTGAGCCACAAAGACTAGAGATAGATGGAAAAAACGATGAAGAAATCCTAAAATCTCACACTTATGAAGCCCCGATGCTAAAGCGACTACTAGATAAAGCTAAGTGGGATACACCTATAAGGAGCATTAGCTCGTATTCTAAAGATGTCAAGGCGTTGTTTGGGGATAGGTTTTTGCTACTTGGAAATGCAAGTGAGTTTTTGGACCCTGTGTTTAGCTCTGGGGTGAGTATCGCTATGCAAAGTGCTAGACTAGCTGCAAGCCTTGTGCCAAAAATCCTAAAAGGCGAGAGAGTGGATTTGCAAGCCCAATACGCAGATGAGCTAATGATAGGCGTGAATTGCTTTAGGGCGTATGTGGAGGGCTGGTATGATGGTAGATTCCAAGATGTCATCTATGTCAAAAATCCAAATCATCACATTAAGCGACAGATTTGCTCGATTTTGGCGGGATATGCGTGGGATAAGCAAAATCCTTTTGTAATGAAACCAAAAGAAGCATTAAGCGCATTGGAGGGGTATTGCAAGTCATAAATATTTTTTTGGTGGGATTGGTGTTTGTCTTTTGTGGCTGTGCTTTGCGGGTGGATTTTGGGGATTTTGGGGTGTTTTCACAGCGTGCATTTAGCCTTGAAGAGCAAGGCAAGATAAAAGTTCTTTATGTGTCAAGTCAAGCCAAAAATTTACAAGAATCAAAAAAGCAACAAAAATCCCAAGACAAACAAGGAAAAATCGTGTATTATTTTGCCATTTTTGATAGCTTGGGTGCGCCTAGCTTAAGCAGAAAGCTAGAAAATGGCACATTTAGCAATGTCAAGTTTCTCCCACCAAGTAGGCGATATGACAAGCTATTTTTGCAAGTGCTAGAATCTATAAAATCCAAAGATTCTATCTCATTTACTTACAAAGACATAAAAGTAAAAGAGCTAGACACACAAGCACTAGACACACAAGAAAGAGAGGCAAGGGATTTTGAGTATACTAATGAGTAAGCCTATGCTTATTTGCTCTGCTGGAAATGACAACGCAAGCATTATATCACGCTTAAAAAGTGGGCAAGTTCATTTGCAAAAAAACAACGACTATGGGGATAAAGAATTTATGCTAGGTGCTATCAAAAATCTACTCCCACTTCCGCCAAACACGCCTACGCATTTCAAAACACGCACAAACACGATTTTGTATAACGCGCTTTTGAATGGAGAGAATCTCATAAAAGAAGTCATAAAAAGCACAGATAGTTTCGCTGTGGTTATTGGCACTACTACCACAGGCATAGAGGAAAACTACAACAATATCCCCAAAAAGCAGTATTTGCAAAGTTTTAGCTCGCTTGATAATCCAGCACTTTTTGTTCGCTCTGTATATGACATTTGTGGGCTAAGTTTTGGGGTTTCATCAGCCTGCACTTCAGGGGCAAAAGCTATCATAGAGGGAGCAAGGCTTATAAATAGTGGGCTTTGTGAAGCTGTGATTTGCGGAGGTGTGGATAGCTTGAATACTTTGACTATAAATGGATTTGATAGTTTGGAGATTTTGAGTGCAAAGCCAAGTAGGGCTTTTTGTGCTGATAGAGAGGGGATAAATATTGGCGAGGGTGCGGGGGTGTTTGTGCTGATGTCAAGTGAATGTTTGGCTAGAAATCCTCATTTAGCAGATGATTTTATTATCGCGCTAAAGGGCTATGCAAACAATAATGACGCATTTCATATCACACAGCCACGCACAGATTTTGCTATGCAGGAGAGGCTTTTATCTGAAGTGCTACTTTGCGCCAATCTCACTCCAAGTGATATTGACTATATAAATCTGCACGGCACAGGGACACAAGCAAATGACGCTATGGAATCTGCCACTTTTGCCTACGCGCTTAATGGTGCGCTAAAATCCACTCCCTCTAGTAGCATAAAGCCACTTATCGGGCATACGCTAGGCGCGGCAGGTGCGATAGAAGCGGGTGTGTGCGCAGAGATGATTTTGCAAAGCATTGGAAGCCTTGATGGACAAGAAGTCCTTATCCCGCATATTTATCATAATGACTTTGATAAAAGCCTCCCACAAATCGCCCTAGTAAAGCAGGGCGAGAAAGCCAAAGTGCGCAATGCCCTTAGTGTGTCTTTTGCTTTTGGTGGGGATAATAGCGCGATAATACTAGGGCAAGCCTAGTTGCAAACTTGGCTAAAGTTAGGAAAATGACTTAAAAAAACGACTTAAATTTTTTTGGAAAGGAATCTATCAATGAGTGATATTACAAATCTTATCCCCCAATCCTTAGAAATGGTGCTTATTGATGAGCTAGTGGAAGTAAGCGAGCAATCTATTTGCACAAAATCTTACATAAAGCCTGATAATGCGTTTTTGCAACAGGGTAAATTCCCTAGCTATAATGTTTTGGAGATTTTTGCCCAAAGTCTAGCACTATGGCGAACTAAGCAAGAAAAATCCAAAAAAGATTCTAGCACTACCCAAAACCACAATAAACTAGGATTTTTGCTTGGTGCTAGAGGGTTTGAGATATTTACTCCCTATGTGGCAGTGGGCGAAGCGGTGCAAGCACATTTGAGAGTGAGTATGCAAGATGAAAATGGGCTAGGTGTGTATGAGGGAGAGGCTTTTGTAGGTGGTAAGCTAATTGCCAAAACTTCTTTGACTGCGCTAAATCCAAATGATGAGTTTTTAGCCCAAATATTACAAGGAGAAAAACTATGAGTGATACAAGGCAAGTGCTTATCACAGGCTCTTCGCGTGGTATAGGTGCAGGCATAGCTAGAGAGCTAAAAAAGCAAGGCTATGAAGTCATCTTGCACGGCAGAAGCAAGACAGACGCGCTAGATTTTCTAGCAGATGAGCTAGGCGCAAAATCTCTTATCTTTGATGTCGCTGATACAAAGGAGAGCAAGCGCGTCTTAGAATCTTATGTAAGTGAAAATCCCGCGCTTTGGGGAATCGTGCTAAATGCTGGAATCGCTAGAGATAATACATTTGTGGGACTAGAGGAGGAGGAGTGGAAAGGTGTGATAGATACAAATCTACATAGTTTTTATAATGTGCTTCACCCTTTACTAATGCCTATGGCTAGGGCAAAGCGTGGGCGAGTGGTAGTCATATCCTCTGTCTCTGGCGTGATAGGCAATCGTGGGCAGAGCAACTACGCAGCAAGCAAAGCAGGACTAATCGGTGCTGCAAAGTCTCTAAGCATAGAGCTAGCAAGCAGAAATATCTGTGTAAATGTAGTCGCCCCCGGTCTTATACGCACAGATATGACAAGTGGAAATCTCCCAAAAGAGCAGATTTTGCAAGCTATACCTGCCAAAAGATTTGGGGAAGTAGAAGATGTCGCACCATTGGTGGCGTTTCTGCTAAGTGATGGTGCTAGCTATATCACGCGCCAAGTCATAGGCGTAAATGGAGGGCTAGCGTGAAAAAGCCAAATAGAGTATTTGTAAGCGGATATGGGATTGTAAGTGCGTTTGGCAAATCTTGGGAAAGCGTGAGGGAGAATCTACAAAAAGGAAAAAATGCTACAAAATACATAAAAGAGTGGGAAATCCACAAAGACTTGCGCTCAAAGCTAGCTGCACCCATAGAGGGCTATACTCCTCCACCTCAATGGAGCAGGAAGCAAATGCGAAGTATGGGCACAATCTCACAATATGCCGTAGAGGCAGCGGGGCTAGCTCTATCTAGCGCAGGGCTTATACAAAGCAATGGCGAGATAAATCAAAACCTGCAAAATGGCTCTATGGGTGTAGCAAGTGGCTCTAGCACGGGTAGCACTGACTCGACACTGCAGCTTGCCAAAATGTTTTTGGGACTGCCTCATAGCTGCAATGCTAATACTTACATAAAGTGTATGCCACACACAACGGCTGCAAATATCGCTATTTTTTATGGACTAAAGGGGAGGATTATCCCTACTTCGTGCGCTTGTGCGAGTGGAAGTGTCGCCATAGGTCAGGCTTATGAAGCGATAAAATTTGGACTTATTGATTCTATGCTTGCAGGTGGAGCTGAAGAGCTATGCCCTAGTCAAGCCTATACTTTTGACTTTCTCTATGCTACAAGTCAAAAAAATGATACGCCCTCCCTCACTCCCGCACCATTTGATGCCAAAAGAGATGGGCTAGTCATAGGCGAGGGAGCGGGATTTGTCGTGCTAGAGAGTGAAGATAGCCTAAAAAGACGAGGTGGGGAAGCACTAGCCGAAGTGGTGGGGTTTGGTAGCAACTGCGATGGGTCGCATAGCACTCACCCACAAAGCGATACAATGAAGCAAGCGATGATTTTAGCCCTAAAAGAAGCGGAGCTAGAGCCTAGAGGGATATGCTATGTAAATGCTCACGCCACCGCTACGCAATGGGGCGACATAGCAGAAGCGAAAGCGACAAATGAGGTGTTTGGAGAATCTATCCCTATAAGCTCATTAAAAAGCTATCTAGGGCACACACTTGGTGCGTGTGGGGGGCTAGAGAGTATTGCGTGCATAGAGATGATGAGAGAGGGAGTATTTTTCCCCACGATAAACCTAAAAGAAGTGGATAAGGATTGCGCACCTCTTTTGTATTTAAGAGAGCCAAAATCTATCAGTGGGGATTTTGTGATGAATAATAACTTTGCATTTGGTGGGATAAATACTTCGCTTATCTTTAAGAGGGTGTGAAAATCTAAAAAAAGCAAAAAATAGTTTTTAGTGTTTTTGTAAAAATCATCATATATTTTAAGGTAAAAACAGATGACAGGATTGGCGTTTGTCAATAAGCAGGGCAATAAAAAGCTGCTAAGCAAATAGGCGCAAAAAATGTGGCTACAAACTTTTGGTCTAGATTCTGTTGATGATATTTATACGCTCAAATGTAGCGATGAGATAAAAAAGGCTTTGCAAGGCAAGGATATAAGGCTTACAAAGGGCAGTTTGCTAAAACTCGCACAAAAGGATAGATTGCAGTATATTCCACAAATCAAGCAGACACTTGATAATCCAGACATAATAATACATCACGATGAAAATGTTATTTTTGCAAAAAATATAAATGAAAGAATTTTCTTTGCAAGTGTGGGGAGAGAATTTGAATCAGGGCTAGTCATCATAAGCAATGCACCCAAAAAATCAAACACTATAAAAAACAAGATAAAAAGCGGGAAAATAGTGTATCAATCTCCCAAGTTTGAACATCTCCGTTACAACCAAACTTTTACAGATGAACGCTTAATCATCAACGAGATTGACAAGAAAGATTCTATCTAAAATATATTTAAAAGTCAAACTAGAAAAATACAGAATATACGACAAACTAGCACAAATCAAGCTGGCTAAATGCTATTTAGCGTGGTTTATAAAAGCACTTAGAGATTCCCTAAATTCACTTGGTAGATATAGGCAAGTCTCTTTTGATTCTAGCAAAATCGCCACTTGAGAAGTGTGCGCTTGGCATAGCCTAGCACCATTCATATTTACAAACCTATACCCAAGCCTAAAAAAGCATTCAAATTCTAGCAATTCTACTTCTATGCAAAATTGTTTGTTAAACTCTATTGGTGCGATATATTTGCAATCTAACTTGACTACGGGCAGGGCAAATCCTGCTTCTTTCATCTTTAGGTAGCTAAACCCAACTTCATCTAAAAACCTGCACCTCGCTGCTTCCATATATCGCACATAGTTTCCGTGCCACATAACACCCATAGAATCTATATCAAAAAACTCTGCTATGAAGTTGTATTTTTTGGTTATATGTGGCATAGATTCTCTTTTAAGGTTTATTGGTGGTTTATTTGGCAAAATCTGCTTGCAAGGTTACTTTGACTTTTGAATGTCTTACTAGACACTCAAATTTTTCAGTGCTATTAAAAACACCTTTTATGCCTTTAGAATTCGTGTAGCCAACGATATTTACTACCTTACTTGCTTGTAGTATATTTGCCCTATTTGCGAGTGTTGTGAGTGCTTTGGCTAATGCCATTTGACAAGAATATTCCATACTCAAAGAGTTAGCAAAAGTTCGTTTGTGTCGTTGTGTGATTTGCAGATTTTGTGAGATGATTTGTGTGCTATCCACATTGCCTAGCCCGAAAGCAAATTCTACGCTTTGAGGTAGTTTTGTCTTGACTTGCTCATTATTTAGGGCTTTTTGTAAGTCAAAATAGCGCAACTCACTCTTTGCGACAAGGCAAGAAAGCATACCAAAAGTCAAAAACAATGCAATTTTTAGTGTATTTTTCATTTTCACTCCTTTTTAGATTTTGCTACAAAAATATTTGTGGTTTTTATAAATTTTACACAAGTTTTTTTGTGCAAAATTACTTCGCAAATGACGCTTTAAGCGTTACTTTGACATCTAAAGCACGCACTAGGCATTCATATTCTTGCGTGCTATTGCTATTTAGGCTTACGATATTTACCGCAGAGTTGCCACCTGCTTCTTGGACTTTTTGCTGGAGCTTGGCTAGGGTGATTGCAAACGCTTCATCACAAGCACTTTTTATACTATCAAAATGCTTTAGGGCATTTTTGTGGCTTTCTTGTGTAAAGCCGGCGATAAGCTCTTTGCCTCCTAGATTTCCTAGTCCGAAGTAAAGCTCTATCTTAGGGGCTAATCTAGCTTTTGCTTCATCGCTTTTTAGAGCGTCTGTGATGCTGTATTGTCTATATTCTTTTGAGTAGCCGTTTTTTTCTTTTTGTGCACCTGACTTTGCTAGCACAAAGGCACTTGATAGCACACATAGACTTGCGATAAGCACGATTTTTGCCACATTCATCTCATTCTCCTTTTTTGGATTTATTACCAAATATTTGTGTCTGCATTATAGCCTTTCTAAGATTATGTTTGGTTACCCCAAAAATCATAAAAATTAAACCACGATTTTGGGTTTGCTATCACTCTTTTTTGCAGAGAATCCACATATTTTTGCATAAGCTCTTTTATTTGGACTTCTTTTGTGGATTCTCTCCCAAAAACGACAGGTGCTTGGCTTATTTGCTCTAGCTCGATTGTGTATTTGCCTTTGATTTTTTCACACCATAGCATTGAGATTTTGGCATTTAGCACCCCTGCTAGCAAAAATGCTCCTTGTGGGAAGTAGGCACTTTTGCCTAGAAAGTCAAACTTGGCATTTTTGCCATTGCTAGAGTGTGATATAGCTACTCTATCACCCATAATGCCGATATTCACACCATTTTCTAGCAAGTCTTTTAGCCTAAAGAGAGAATCCATATCCAAATCATCTACAAGCATTATGCCTGCATTTGTGATACTATCTTGCGCGGTGTTTGATTCTTTGTGCTTACTTAGTCCTTTTAGGAGGGCGATAAAATCTTGGGCTATTTTTTCATACATCAAAATCACAAGTGGGATTTCTCCTATACTATTTCGCAATGCCCTGCAAACTTCGATATTCCCAAAATGGCTTACCACCAAAATCTGCCCTTTTTTGGATTCTTTGGAGGTTAGTAGCTCGTTTTTGATAGCTTCCATATTGTGCACTTCTATGTCTTTGTGGTTGATTTTGCCTAGCCACGCAGCGATTTTATCGCATATTGCACTACCAAACTCATAAAAATTGCTATACACTTGATAATTTTTGTGGCAGGTTTTTGTTAGTTTTTGCGACATTTGCGCTATTTGTTTTAGTATGTTTGATTTTTTACTAGGTTTTGGACTTTCACTTGGATTTTTGTTTTTTTGGAAAGTTTCTAAATTTTTATAAAATCTTGCGATATTGCGCCTCTCATTTGGCGAAAAGATAAAATATACCACCGTTACAAACGCTATACATAGCTTCAAAATCGGGCGTAAAAATGGGTGATAAAAACAACCTACAAGCACGACTGTAACTTTTAGCCAAAAGCTGCTTGCGCATTCGTTTTTTTCATACCATTTTTTATCTTTCCAATTTTTATCTTGCATTTTTCTCCCCAATTTTATTTTGCAAATTTTTCACACCAAATATTTATTTGACTTATTTTTTTATTCATTATTGTTTGCTTTCTTTCAGCTCTATTTTGCCACTAGAGCAGATTTTGTCATTTGCATAGAGCGTGAAAACAAGCCGATTTTGACTTCTCTCTAGCTCTAGCATAGCATTATCACAAGGGCGCAAAAAGCTAGAAAACTTCACACTTTGGATTTTGCTGATAGATTCTAGTGGAGTGTCCAAATATTCACTAGCGCAATCAAGTGCAAATCCTAGCTCTACAAATCCCGGGACAAGAGGAAAATCCGCAAAATGTCCATCGAAATAAAAACACCCCTCATCAATGTATGCTTCAAGCGTGCAGGTTTTGACTTCATCGTTTAAGATATTTTGTCTTATTAGGCGAAATGTGGGGGTAATCTTTGCATTAGCACAATCTTTGAATGCTTTTAGCGTGATTTTGCCTTGTTCATTGTAGGGCAAATAAGAGCGGATATGAAAATACCTCAATGCACTTATAAGATGGGCACTAGATTGCAGTGATGATTTGATAGCGCATTTTATGCCTTTTTTGCCAGAAAGCCTAAACACTTTCTTTCCCTCATCGCTTAGCACTATTATCGCGCTTAAGCGGTTTTGTCCATCTAGTTTGCCTACGCGGACATTTTCTATGAGATTGGAGCTCTTTAGGCTAGATTCTACAAAGTCAAGGTTTATGCGGGTTTCATTTAGTTTGATAATCCTATCATACCGCCCCAAAAGTGTGAATGTATCATCACTATGGATTTTTGCACAATCATTGCTAAGGAACTCTGCCTTTTCGCCCTCAAAGCTATCAAGCCACGCACTAGAAATCATAAGCCTAGAGCTAGAATCTAGCTTTAGCTTCACGGGTGGAAAGGTGTGAAATGTGCTTTGTGTGCTAGATTTTGAAGTGTATTTTTGTGCTTGATAGCCTATTATTCCTGTTTCGCTACTGCCATATATCTCTACAAAGTGCTTCAAATCATTGCCAAATCGCTTCTCTAATCCTGCTCGCAAGTGGCTATCTAGTGGCGAGCCAGCGCAAAATATCGCTTTTGGTGGGGGGATTTTGCTTATGTCATCTTTTAGTATGATGTCTAGTGCGGTGGGCGAGGCAAGCAAAATCACATTTTTGTGTGTATCTAGCGCGTTTATCAAAAAGTGATGATACAAAAACTGCTCTTTTAGCACCACTCCACCACACACAAGGGGTAAAAATACCTTAAAAGTAAGCCCAAATAAGTGCCTATGCGGAATCGCTCCTACAAAAGTAGGCATATCATCTTTTGTGTAATTATTTAGGTGGAAAAATTCTACCAAAAACTTCGCTTCACAAAGCATTTGGTAGATATTTTTGGTGATAAATTTTGGCTCTCCGCTACTGCCTGAAGTTTGGATAAAAAATCGCGCTTTATCTAGAGGGATTTTGAGTGGGATTTCGCTAAGTGTGCTACTATCAAATGACTTTTGTGATAAGCTTTGACTTAGTTTTTGATTGCCGCCCCCCCCCCCTCCTAGATTTTTGCTAAGTGGATTTTTATCAAGTGGATTTTGGCTAAAAAGCTCGCTATTTAAAAACTTACTATCTAGTAGGAGCATATCACTTTGTGCATTGCTTGGGGAGTTTAGCAAATAAGGCTCTTTGTGGGCTAAAATAGTGCCAAAAAGTGCGGCTATAAATTCATAAGTATCATCTAAAAAAATGCCTATTTTTGAAAATCTAGAAGCAGGCGGGGAAGCAAGCAGTATAGAAGCGATTTTGCTAGAATCTAAGTGCAAATCTTGCAAATTTTTGGTGGATTTTGTCGCGTCTTTGGAATGCTCTTGTGAATCTCCTTTAGAATCACTAAAAATGATTTTTTCACTAAAGTGCTTAAACATTATCTAGCCCTTTGTGTTTAGGGATAAAGTAGTAGGTGCGATATATCCACTCTATGCCAAATAATAATCCCAAAGCTACATAGCAGATTCCACCACAAAACAAACTCCAATAAAGTTTTTCCTCTAGCAGAGCTAGGATAAAAGCGATGATTGAGCTAAGCCCAAAATACAAAATCCAAATCTTTGTAAGAGTGCGCGTGTAGGATATGACATATTTTGGTAGTTCGCTTGAGTGGCACACACCGTGTGAGTGCATAGCAAATCTTGTGATAAGTGCCTCGCCTTTTAGGCTAAGTGCAAATACACATAGAAGCAAAAGATATACGCATACAGGGTAAAAATACACTATGCTAGTTTGTGCCTCATAAAGACCGATAAATTTACCCAAAACACCAAGTCCGTCAAATCCACCCAAAATCTCGCCAAAAATCTCTCTAAGAAATATAATCCCAAAAAGCAGGGCAAAAATACTGCTTAGTGTTTTGTTTGCGCTGTGGCTTTTGTGGCTTAGAAATGCTTTTATCCCCCAAGCTAGTGCCATAACCCCTGCCACAGCACAAATATTTTTGCCAAAATACACAGCAAGCGGATAGGAAATGCTTAAGCACACAAATACTACATTAAACGCAATTAGAGCGCACTTTTTGGTAAAGTCCTTGTCGTTTTGCAACTTAAGTGCTTTCATAGCCTCTTTTAGAGGGCTTAAAAAAGAAAATCTATGAATTTTTGGCATTTTTTAGAATCTTTAGGATTCTTTGGTTGTGCTAAGTGTTTTGTGAACAATGTCTATGATGTCTTGGAGGGTTTGGACTTCTTTGAAATCAGGTGCTTCCATACGATAGCCTGTTTTTTTGCGGATAAAGTCAAGCAAGTCAATCGCATCAATGCTATCAATCTCTAAATCGTGGTAGATTTTCGCCTCTGGCGTGATTTTTTCTTCTTTGATTTCAAAAAGCTCAATTAGCGCACCCTTTAGCACTTCAAAGATTTCTTGTTTTTCCATTTATACTCCTTGTTTATGATTTGGCTTAGGCTCTTGCTTGCTCGGTAATGTATTTACTAAGAGTTGCCACGCTATAAAAAATCTCTTTTAGATTCCCTTGCTTGCTATCTAGCTTTAGTCCGTATTGCTTTTGGATAGCAAGTCCTAGCTCTAGCGCATCTACGCTATCAAGACCCAAGCCATTATCCTCTGTGCCAAAAAGTGGCATATCATCGCCAATATCACTAGATTTCATATCGGGTAGATTTAGACTTGTGATGATGAGGTTTTTTAGCTCCTCCTGTAATTGACTAAAATCATTTTGGGATTGATTTTGTGGTTTGTTTGCTTGCATTCTCTCTCCTTATAAGTGTGTTGTAAGTGTGCTGTGAAGTTGCTTGGTTAGCATTCATTTAGTGGGGCGTATAGATTCCTTAGATATTCGTGCAGTGCGCGAACCCTTAGAGAATCACTTTTGTCTTTTGCGAAATCATCTAAAATGATTTGATTTTCTAGCAAAATCTCATAGTGTAGTGTTTGAGCTGGCGTATTATACCATTTTGAATCTTTTTGTAGGCTTTTTGGGTGCATTTTGATAAAAATCGCGCTTAAAGATTTCGCGCCGTGTGTTGCTATGTAGCTAGCAGCTTTGTGGAAAGAGATTTTATCTTTTGTGCGAGTTCCCTCTGGGAAAATCAGCAGGGATTCTCCGCTTTTTAGAGCGTCTATGCTTTTTTGCAGTAGCTCTTCATTTGCGGTGTTTAGGATATAGCCACTTGCTTTTATCGCCCCAAAAAGAAAGATATTTTTGCTTAGAGAGGCTTTGACTACGCAGTTTATACGCGCAATATTTGCAAGCAATAAGACAACATCAAGTAGTGAAGGGTGATTTGCGATGATGATTTGACTAGGCTTGGTAGAGGAGATTTTATCAATCGTGGTTTTTGGTTTATTTGTGGATTCTATCATTGATTCTTTTTTGGATTTTCCTGCTGATTCTACTATTGATTCGTTTGCTTTGAAGCTATAACTTACTCTTTTTGCAAGGCGCATAATCCACAAAAACAAAGCCCACGCATAGCGCACCAAATCGCGACTAAAATACTGCACTTTTTTGTAGCGATGAAGTCTAAGGGCGATGATTGGGATAAAGATGAGATTCCCACTAGCACAGATAATCCCAAAAACCACAAATCCAAAGCAAGCAAAAAGCAAAGCAAGTATTTTTTGGCAAATCGTTTTTGCTTGTTTTGTTATTGCCTTGTGTAGATTATTAGGCATTTTGTAGCTCTATGTGCCATTTAAATGAATCGTTATCAATGCTATAAGAAATGCTTTTTTGTGCGTCTTTTTTTGATATGGTGTTTGTAGCTGCTAGCAAATCTAGCTCGCTTAAGATAATTTCTAAGTCATTTGGGCTTGGTGCTTTGGTGTGGGGTTTGTTTATCTCTAGTGTGGCGTAAAATGCTTTTTTATCCGTCTCACTATCTGTCTTGTGGGGTTGATTTGGCAAACTCACAAGGGCGGCTAGGAGTAAAAAGTCTGGCGCATTTTTTTGTGGATTTTGCTTATTTGAGGTGGTGGCGTTTGAAGTTTGTGCTTTGTATGCTAGATATTCACGCGCAAGTCCCTCATAGTAGCTTAGCACAAGCACCTTGTTTGTGTGCTCTGCGTTTTTATCGGCAGATTCTTTATTTGTAGCTTCTTTATATGTGATTTCTTGCAATCGCATATATGCGTTTATCATTGCGTGTTCTAGACTAGGATTTGCCGAGATTGCGCTTATTTCGGCATTGTTTTTGTGGGCTATGGCGAGTAGTGCTGGTGTGGCATTTAGCACAGACATAGAAAAGCTAGTGGGGGAGAGTAGGTAGCTATCTTGCAGGCTTAGTAGCATACTAAAACAGCGATTTATCTCGCCCAAAGTGGAGCTAAACACGATAGGGATAGAGCCTAGATTCCACTCATTTATTTTTGGCTGAAGTAGGCTAAAAACGCATTTGCTAGCATTGCTAAGTCGCCTGCGCTCTAGAGGCGATAGATGAGAGAGGGAAAAATCTGCCTTGTAAGATTGAAGTTGGGCAAAATCTAGCATATTTAGATTTTGTGATTTTTGTGATGCGATGAGAGAGGGCAAATCGACATTTGGCGAGATGATAGCTGATATATCATTGATAATGAAGTGTAGCTTATTCATTTTGCTCCCAAATGTTTTAGAGATTTTGGCTAGGATTATAACATACATTTTTTCATTTTCTATGCTATAATACCCGCTTATGTGCGCTTGCTTGGTGTTTGTAGTGCTAGTTGTGGCATTTAGCCCAAAAATCGCATATAAGTTTTGCTAGTCTTTTTAGGATAAGCCTGCATAAGCGCACTTCGCGCTTACAACCAAAGACAAAACATAGGGGTAAAAAATGTTTGATTTTCTCTTAGTGCTTGTAACATTTGGCGTATTTGTTGGCATATTTATGTGGAACAACAGCGATAGTCAGCTCAAATGAGATTTTCTAAATATTGCCTAAATATCTTTATCGTAGCTTTCACAATAGCTTTGTAGGCTAGGTTAAGCTAAGAATCAACACTTCTTAAATATTTTTCAAAATAAGCACTCAAGTAGCACATTCGCGCAATACATTTTGCACAAAATCTAAGGACTTAAATGCTACCACATTTCTCCAAAATCCAGCGGTTTATCATTCGGTGGAAATCCCGCTCTTTGGGACCTGATATAGATTCGATTATCACGGTGCTAAGTGTGCTTATCTATATGGGCAAATCTGACAAAAAAGAGGACAATATGGATAAGCAGCTAGGCATAGCAAAGCATATCCTCTATGATAGGCTAAAGCTAGGTGGAATCGCTAGCTTTGTCCTAGAACGCGTCATCGTGGAGGTGGGGGAGTTTATCGATGATGAGGCCAAATATATCCGCGCACGAGAAAAAGCCTTTGATGAGTTTGTCCAAAATATACAGCTTTATAGCTTTGCCCTAGATATGCTAGAGGGCGAGGAAAATGCCTCAAAACTTGAAATGCTCCGCTCTGTGATACAAAAATCCTACGATGAAACATATAGCCTAAAAAAAGAAAGCAAGCGAATCTTGCAAGTGCAAGAATCGCGCTTTTTGCACTGATATTTGGCTAGTGAAGATGGAATCCTTATGAAATCTTTAAGGAATATAAAATGCTTGCAAACCCAACATACAAAAGATGCGCACAAAGAGTGAGTGCCAAACTTTATAGTCCAAACTTCAGCAAAACATTAGAGGAGCGTATAAATGAGCACCGTATTTAGCAAAATCATCAAAGGCGAAATCCCTTGCAACAAAGTCTATGAAAACGATGAATTTTTGGCGTTTTATGACATTGCACCAAAGGCAAAAGTGCATATCTTAGCTATCCCCAAAAAAGAGCTAAAGGATTTCAACGAAATAGACGCCACGCTTATGGGCAAGATGAGTGAGTTTATCCTAGAAGTCGTAGAAAAAGTCGGCATAAAATCTAGTGGCTATCGCCTAATCACAAACATAGGCAAAGACGGCGGGCAAGAAGTCCCACACTTGCATTTCCACATTTTAGGTGGAGAGCGACTTGGTGGGAATTTTGCCTAAGCTCAATCCAAAATATCGCAAAATACTAGCAATCCATAAAACCAAACAAAAACTAAAACCCCCCCCCCCCCCCCCAAAAGATAGCAAAAAGCCCAAAATCCACCAAAATCCACAAATAGAAATAGGAAACTAAACAATGCAAACCCTCCAAAACAAAGCCAAAATCCTTATTGAAGCATTGCCATACATACAGCGATTTGGTGGCAAAATCATCGTCATCAAATACGGCGGGAGTGCTATGGAAGATGAAAATCTAAAAAAAAGCGTGGTGCTTGATATTGCACTGCTAAAATCCATAGGCTTTAAGCCTGTCATCATTCACGGCGGTGGCAAAGACATAAGCAAGTGGATAAATAAGCTAGGTGGGGAAGCAAGGTTTGAGGAGGGATTTCGCGTAACTGATGAGAATGCACTACAAGTGGCTGAAATGGTGCTAAACTACATAAACAAATCTTTGGTGGGATATATGGGGAGCTTTGGCGTGAGGGCAGTGGGGATAAGTGGCAAAGACGGAGGCACGCTAAAGGCGAGCAAAAAGCTCATAAATGGCAAGGATATAGGGTTTGTCGGTAGTGTAGAATCTGTGGATACCAAGCTCATCACAAGCCTAATTGAAAATGACTTTGTCCCTGTGATATGCCCTGTGAGTGCCGATGAAAAAGGGCAGGGGTATAATATCAATGCTGATGACGCGGCTTGTGCCATAGCTCAAGGGCTAAATGCCGAAAAGTTAGTGTTTTTAAGCGATATAGAGGGGATATATAAAGACTTTAGCGACAAATCAAGCCTAATCACAATCCTTAAAATAAGCGAAGCAAAAAGCCTCCTAAAAAGTGAGGGTGTGAGCGGAGGTATACTGCCTAAGCTACAAAACTGCATAGAAGCCATAGAAAATGGTGTATCGCGCGTGCATATCATCGATGGAAGGATACAGCATTGCTTGCTATTAGAGTTTTTCACAGATAGGGGCATAGGCACGGCGATTTTGCGCGACTAGCTTTTGTGTGATAAATCCGCACGCAATAAAAATCTCAAAAAAAATCAAGGAAAAACGATGAGCTATAAAATATCAAAACAACCCAGCAAGGCAAAAAAAGATTCTAGTATCTCCCAAGCCCAAAAAAGCGCGATTTTGCCTATATACTCGCGACAAGAAGTTGTGTTTTGCTATGGTAAGGGCGTGTATCTCTATGACACGCAAGGGAAAAAGTATCTAGACTTTGGTGCAGGCATAGCGGTAAATGCGCTAGGATACGCGCACAAAGACTTCACAAACGCTCTAAAAAAGCAAGCTAATAAGCTACTACACATTTCCAATCTCTACTACAACACCCCTGCGATAAAAGCCGCCAATAAGCTAGCAAAAGCCTCAAACCTATCAAAAGTGTTTTTTACAAATAGTGGCGCAGAAGCCATAGAGGGCGCACTAAAGGTGGCAAAAAAATACGCTTACAACAAAGGCATATCCCACCCCAAAATCATCGCTTTTAAAAACTCCTTTCACGGACGCACTTTGGGTGCACTATCTGTTACGGGAAATGAGGGCTATCAAAAGCCTTTCAAGCCTTTGTTAGATTGGGTAGAGCTCGCTGAATTTAACGACATAAAAAGCGTAGAAGAAATCGTCGCCAAGCAAGATTTAAAAAAAGATTCCAAAGTATGTGCAATAATCCTAGAGCCCGTGCAAGGCGAGAGTGGAATCCTCCCTGCCAAAGCGAAGTTTTTGCGCGAATTGCGACATATTTGCAAGAGTAAAGATATATTGCTTATCCTTGATGAAATCCAATGCGGTATGGCAAGAAGTGGCACTATGTTTGCCTACCAGCAATACGGCATAATGCCAGATATTCTTACCACTGCAAAAGCACTAGGCTGTGGCGTGCCTGTGGGGGCGTTTGTCCTAAGTGAAAATGTAGCCAAAAATTCGCTTACAAAAGGCGAGCACGGAAGCACTTATGGGGGCAATCCTTTTGCTTGCGCGGCGGTTTGCAAGGTGTTTGATATTTTTGAGAAAGAGATGGTTTTGGAGCGGGTAAATCAAAACGCAGTGCTACTAAAAGACGCGCTAGAATCGCTAAAATTTGACTTCATAAAAGAAGTGCGAAGTATCGGGCTACTCGCAGGTGTGGAGCTAGATGAAAGTGTGAAAATAAGCCAAGTGATAGAATCCGCTCGCAAAAAAGGGCTAATCATCTTGCCCGCAGGTAAAAACACACTGCGCTTTGCCCCACCGCTAATCATCAAGCCAAAGCATATCAAGCAAATGCAAAAAATCCTAGAATCCACCCTAAAGGAATTTGCTTAAATTTGCATAAACTTGCTTAAAGCCTTTTGGCACAAAATCTAATCGTGCTAAAAATCTAAAAAAACTCGCTTAAAATCTAAAACTTGCACTAAAAAAACGGCTAAAAAATTACAAAAGACTATCCACCCAAAGCTATCTAGCAGGACTATAAAATGCACAAATATCATAAATAAAAAATGCGTGGCATTTATCAAAAACAATGAAAATATACATAATAATAAACTAAAAAAGGGCTATAATAGATTTTATCAAATCTTATCTCAAGGATAGTGCTATGAAAATCCAAAAATTACCACAAACATCTCTCAAACGTGCACCCTCCTTTTATTCCTCAGTTACGCAATCACCCCCAGTTAACTATCTTGCCCACTACCTGCCCTTATACTTCCAGAATGCACATCGC
>NZ_NXLN01000010.1:0-72377 GCF_003364135.1 Helicobacter sp. MIT 01-3238 | reverse complement strand
TAAAAAATAATTTGTCAAGTAAAATATATTTTAACCTTTGTAAAAAATACAAATATGTTACTATTTTATACAAAAATGTGTAAAAATAATTAAAAATATGCAATATCATAAAAAATATGCAATGATTATACTTTTTATAATTCTGTGATTTTGGTAGGTTTTTGGTAATTTTTGGTGGAAAATTTTTAGAATCAAAAAAATTCAAAAAGAGGAAGTTAAAAAAGTCAAAACAAGCTAGATTTTACAAAATCTAAAAATCCTAACTATCTAGTGCTTCTCGCACTTCGCGTGCAAATGTGGCGATATAGCTTACGCATTGTTCTTTGTGTTGCTCACAGATTTTCATTATCGCGCTACCGATGATTACGCCATCTGCATATTTGGCTACTTCTTTTGCTTGGGTGGCATTTGAGATTCCAAACCCCACAGCCACAGGCACGCTAGAGGATTTTCGTATCTCGCCAACCATAGATTCTAGC
This sequence comes from Helicobacter sp. MIT 01-3238, assembly GCF_003364135.1. NCBI lineage: Bacteria > Pseudomonadati > Campylobacterota > Epsilonproteobacteria > Campylobacterales > Helicobacteraceae > Helicobacter > Helicobacter sp. MIT 01-3238. Next base: position 71,898 of record NZ_NXLN01000010.1, on the reverse strand, counting down.
CCTTTGTCAAACTCGCTTCGCATACCCGTAACGCCTAGCGAACTCACACAATAAATAAACCCGCTTGCTTCTTTGGCTATCATATCTACTCGGCTTTTGGAGCTGGGTGCGATGAGTGATATAAAATCCACTCCATACTTTTGACACGCCTTTGCAAAAACGCCCTTTTCCTCATAGGGCACATCAGCCAAAATCAGCCCACCCACGCCCAAAGACGCCATTTGCGTGATAAATCTATCTACGCCATAAGCACACACGATATTTGCATAAGTCATAAAGACAAGTCGCGTTCTTGTTTTATCTCGCACTTTTTTGACTAGAGCAAATACTTCTTCACAATGCACGCCGTTTTGCAATGCTTGTGCACTTGCTTTTTGGATAGTTTCCCCCTCTGCCACAGGGTCAGAAAAAGCAATCCCTATTTCGATAATATCTGCTCCGTTTTGCTCTAGCGCGTAGATGATTTGCTCGCTTAAATCTAGGCTAGGATACCCGCAAGTGATAAATGGTATAAAGGCTTTTTTACCTTTTTTGTCAAACGCCCCGCAAAGCGCGTATTTGGAATCTAGCTTATTTCCCTTAGTCATAGATTTTCTCTCCTCTATATCTTGCTAGTGCGGCGCAGTCTTTGTCCCCTCTGCCTGATAGGTTTACTACGATTATTTTGTCTTTTGACATTTTGGGAGCTATTTTTAGGGCGTGTGCTAGGGCGTGTGCGCTTTCTATGGCGGGGATTATCCCCTCCATTTTTGAGAGGTATTCAAAGGCTTCTACCGCTTCATCATCGCTGATAGGCACAAAATCCACTCTCCCACTATCGTGTAAGTAGGCGTGCTCTGGTCCTATGCCCGGGTAGTCAAGTCCTGCGCTTATGCTATACACAGGTGCGATTTGCCCAAAATCATCTTGGCAGAAATACGACTTCATTCCGTGAAAAATGCCTACTTTTCCCGTGCTGATAGTTGCAGCGGTTTCTATAGTGTCTATGCCTTTACCTGCGGCTTCTATGCCGATAAGATTGACATCTAAGTCCTCCAAAAAGTGATAAAACGCACCAATAGCATTGCTACCACCACCCACACAAGCTAGCACAATATCGGGCAATCTACCCTCTTTTTGGAGTATTTGAGATTTTATCTCACGCGAAATCACGCTCTGAAAATCCCGCACAATCGTTGGAAAAGGGTGCGGTCCCATAACAGAACCTAGCACATAGTGTGTGTCATCTATGCGTGAGGTCCACTCCCTCATCGTTTCGCTTACTGCGTCTTTTAGCGTGGAAGTCCCGCTTGTAACGACATTTACTTTCGTACCTAAAAGTCGCATACGATAGACATTTAGTGCTTGTCTTTTGGCGTCTTCTTTGCCCATAAATATTTCGCACTCCATTTTCATTAGCGCAGCACCTGTGGCGGTGGCTACTCCGTGCTGTCCAGCTCCTGTTTCGGCGATTATGCGAGATTTGCCCATTTTTTGCGCAAGCAAAATCTGTCCTAGCACATTGTTGATTTTGTGTGAGCCTGTGTGATTTAAGTCCTCTCTTTTTAGGTAGATTTTTGCTCCACCCAAGTCGTTGCTCATAGCTTGTGCAAAATACAGCAATGATGGGCGTCCTACATATTCTTTTAGCAATCTATCTAGTGTAGTGCTAAACTCCTTGTCATTTTTGTATGTTTCATAGGCAGATTCTAGCTCCAATACCGCATTCATAAGTGTTTCTGGGATAAATCGCCCTCCATATTCGCCAAAGTATCCATTTATGGCTTTCATTGCGGCACTCCTTTGTTTTGTAGGGATATTGTTGTGGATTTTGGTTGTTTTACGCATTTATTTTTGTGTAGCTTTTTTGTGGTTTTATTTTTTGCGAGCTTTTTTTACACTTGCTTTGCAGGCTTTTAGAAATGCTCCACGCACAGCTTTTGATTCTAGCACTGCTAGTCCTTGCGCTGTCGTGCCTGCTGGCGTGGTAACCGACTCGATAATCTCTTGGGGTAGCGCACTATCTAAAAGAAAAGCAAACCCCTTAAAAGTCTCTCGCACAAGTGCTAGAGAATCGCAGCGAGATAGCCCCTCTTGCACGCCTGCGTCTATGAGGCTTTGTGCTACAAGCGCGATAAAAGCGGGCGAAGAGCCACTTGTAGCAATCGCGCTATCAATTAGGATTTCGCTATTTACAAACACCGCATTGCCAAAACTTTGGATTATTTCTTTTGCTTCTTGCTTGAAGTCGCAATTATCGCTAGATAAAAACACTGCTGTGGCGGAGTGGCAATATTTCGCCCCCACATTTGGCATAAGTTTGACAAAGTATTGCGACTTGATAAAAGAGCTCAATGTAGCGATATTTACCCCTGCAAGCGTGCTATATGCGCCCCTTGCGACACCCTCATAGCTAAAGCTAGAAAGTCCATAGGGCTTTACGCAAAGCAGGGCGATTTTATCTTGCAAGTTGATTGTTTGGGTGGCAGAGTTTTTTTGGGAATCTTTTGATAGTGCTAAATCTATCGCTTTAGCATTTTTAAGCGCGTTTTTTCTCACAAAATCTTGTGCTTTTTTAAAATCCCTGCCACAGATTTCAAGCGTGTATTTGCCTTGCTTATCTAGTGCGCTTGCAATAGCACTAGCCATATTTCCATAGCCTATGATAATGATAGTTTGGGGAGTTTTTGGCATTATTTTTTCCTCATTTTTTTTTGTGGGATTTTTTTATTTGGATTTTACTTCATTTTTAGGATTTTGCTCTAGTGCGGCATACAAATCCTCAAAACTCTCATCAAAGAAAAATACATTTTTTGCACCCATTTCTACAAGCTCGCTTCCTATCATCGCCACAGTGTAGCCCGAGTAGCAGTGAAGTAAAAATTTTGTATTTGGATTAGATAAAATCTCGCGCGATAGGCTTTCAAAATCACTGATATTTTTTGCACCTTTTATGTGTTTTTGCTTGTAGTCTTTCTCTTGGCGAATGTCTATGATTTGGGCTTGTGTGGTGGAGTCTAGCGAGCTATCTTTGTTAAAATTTTGATTAGGATTTGGGCTAGAATCCTCATAAAATTTTTGGATTTTGGCTAAATCGCTTGATAAATCTCCACTCAAATCATCGCTAAAAACAGCCATAGCTAGCGAAAAATGCGCTGGTGTTTTTCTCATATATGTTTGCCTTTGTGCTGCTTATCACACGCCCCTTAGCTGTTCTAGTCGTTCGCGCTTTGTGCCAATATCTGTGATTTGTATGCCGAAGTTTCCATCGACTATGACTACTTCGCCTTTGGCTATGACTTTGTTGTCAATAAGCACTTCTAGCGGGTCGTTTGCAAGCTGATTTAGCTCTACGACACTGCCTATATCCATAGAGATGACATCTTTTAGTAGCATTTTCTTTTGCCCTATGCGGACTTTTACGGTTAGGTTTACATCAAGTAGCATACCAATATTGCGGATTTCTTCTGGGCTTAGGGCAGGGTGAGCCCCTCCTGTGCTAGCTGCAGGGCTAGCACTCCCTCCCTCAAAGTAAGGCACTAGCTCTTTTGAGATAAGTCCCACATAGCTAGAATTTGCCCTATTTAGCGAGAAAGATAGCTCATAAGCATTGCTAAAATCTGCTAGCTTTGAAGCGTCATCTATCACCTCAATTCCTACTATTTCAAAATCTAGATTTGGCAAATCGCCTTGAGATTTTAGCGAAGTAGCTATTGCGCCAAAGACATTAGAATTTATTTCCTTTGTGGCGTCCAAATCATCGTTTGTAGCTTCACTTTGGCTGCTCCCCTCGCCACCTAGCATCAAATCACTTAGTGCTGTTACAAGCTCGATAGGCGTTATAATCCCTGCTTTTGCACTCACATCGCCACTGACATTTATCGTAGTAAAAGCACAAGGAAATGTGCTTACAATATCATTTACACTGCCACTTCTTTTGAATTCTACGCTTGGTGCATTGCCTGTCAAGCCCTCAATGGTAGAAATAGTCTCTTGTATGAGTAGCTTAAAAAATGGGCTATCCATTTATGCTTCCTCCTTTTTGGCTTTTTTTGATTTTGACTTTTTGGGTGCTATGTTTGTGATTATGTGTGCGATTATGGCTTTTTGATTTTATCAAAATCTTTTTTGGATTCATTTTGGTTTTCCTTTTTTTAATCCTCTTCTTCTTCCTCATTTTCGGCATCTTCGATTTTGTTTTTGCGCTGTGTTTCAAGCATTTCAAGAAGCTCTTTGACTTTGTCTTTTTCGGTTAGGATTTCTTCTTGGATTTTTATAGATTTGCGGAATCTTTGCAAGCCAATATTTGCGCGATATTTTTCACGCCCATCTATGCTTACGATGACATCATCGCTTGCAGGTTCGTTTAGTCGTATCACATCGCCTACTTGCAAGTCTAGCACTTCTTTTAGCGTGAGATTTGTCCCACCGATAAATGCTTCTACGCCCACATCTGCACCACCGATTAGGGCTTGTAGCTCTTTGTTGCGTGATTTTTTGGAGTTTGTCTCGCCTAGATTTACATCTCGGCTACCAAGTCTAGGCAAAATCGATTCTAGTGAGATGACAGGATAACAAAAGTTTATCATACCGCTAGAATGCCCTATGATAAGCTCCATTACCACCATTATTACGATTTCGTTTTGCGCGACAATCTGCACGACATTTGGGCTTGATTCTTTTGCATCAATGCTTGGATACATATCTGTTATGGAGCTCCACGCTTCTTTTAGTGTCTGCATCACTTGTCGCAAAATCGTATCAAGCAGATTTATCTCAATGTCGCTAAACTCGCGTGAGTTGTCATAAGGGTCGCCTTTGCCACCCAAAAGTCTATCAATCATAGGAAACACAATGCTAGGATTTATCTCTAGCACGCCCGTGCCATCAAGTGGCTTCATCGAGAAAACATTGAAACTCGTAGGGCTTGGCAAGCTCATCAAAAACTCGCCATAAGTCATCTGGTCTACGCTATGGAGCTGAATCTCCACGATAGAGCGCATAACCGCTGAAATCTGGCTAGAGAGCGCACGCGCCATTTTGTCGTGGATAGAGCGAAAGGCGCGAAGCTGCTCTTTGCTTACGCGGTTTGGTCGCTTGAAGTCATATAGCGTTACTTGTCGCTGTGGAAGTATGTCGCTACGACTAAGCGTATCATCATCTTTGCCATCATCGACTGCTTCTAGGAGAGCGTCTATCTCTTCTTGACTTAGTATATCAGCCATTTTGTTCTCCTAATGAAAATCGAATCTTTTTTATCACTTCTTTTGCGATTTGTGAAATCCTAGATTCTGTTATGTGCAAAATATCTTTGATTTCACTTAGGCTTAGCTCCTCTAAAAAATAAAGCTGGATTATTAGCTGTTCTCGCTGTGGAAAGGTTTTTAGCACGGATTGGATTTTGGCTACGAGCTCTTCTTTTTCAAGTTTGTCAATGATATTTGTGGGCTCCATAATGTTGTATTGCTCATCGATTGGCACAAGCACATAAATATCAGAAGCGATTTTTGCTTCTTTGATTTTGTCTATGCTTTCATTTAGCACTTTTGCAAGGTATTCATCACTTGGCTCTTCCTCGTGCTCATTGAAATATTTGCTGACTTCTGCGTCAATAGCTTTGATGAGTTTGCGCGAAGAGCGTGAGACGACATCAAGCGCACGCAGATAGTCAAGCATAGCTCCATACACGCGAGATTTTGCATAGCCCCAAAAAGAATCATTTAGATTTTCATCATATCGCCTTGCTAGCTTTAGTAGCTCCTCTGTGCCGATAGAGATAAGCTCGCTTACTTCGAGATGTGCAGGTAGCCGCTCCTTTATGCGATATGCCATAGCTTTGACAGCGGGCAAGTAGGCTACGGCTAGCTCATCTTGGCTATTTTGGCTGGCATTTTTGTAGGCTTGTGGTATCACGGGAATCCTTATTTGTGCTTTTAAGCAGGATTTAGCTCAAGGGCGTTTGTGGCATTATTGGCTGGGGTGTTTTGTGCTGTTTGTGCGATAGTCTCTTGCTCCTCACTTAGCTCAAAGCTAGAGATAAATCGCGCAATCGCTCTAGCTTCTTTCTCCGTGTGGTCAAACTCGCCGTCAAAATAATCAAGCTGTTGCTCAATGTAGTCTTTATTTGTAAGCATAGAGCTAGGTTTGGGGTCTTGGATATAAGTATAAACTGCTGCCATGGTGAGAGAGATGAGATACATACATATCGTAACGATAATAAGGAGAAACAAAATAAGTTCGGGCTCATCAAATTTTACCAACCCTATCGTTAGCCCGATGAAAAATCCCGCGACAACAGAGAGATTGATAAAGTTTGAGAGACGCATTTTTACCCTTTAGTGGTATTTATTGGATTTTCTCACTTGTTTGGAAAAGATTTTATCGCAATATAATGCTAGAAACAAGCACTAGCACAAAAACTACTCTAAAAACTCTTGCTTAGAATCTTATCTCTGGGGTTATAGAAGCACTTGAAGCGCACTCTTTGAAACCCTCTTAAGAACACTTAAGAAAATCCTACAAATAGCCCAAAATCCGCTTAAAGAAACTCCCAACGGTTTCTGTTGGTTTTTCAAGCATATTATGTTCCATTTTATCGACAAGCCTTTTTGCGATTGTCTGCATAGCGGTAGAAAAAATATTATTTGGCTCAACTTTGCACATTATTTTCCTACGCAAAATCGCTTGCTTAAGGGCGTTATTTACGGTAAATCCACCCAAAAGCTGCAAGCGCAAACCCGGGATATTTTTTTGGGCGACTTTGTAAATCGTGTCAAACACTTGGGTAATCTGCGTTTGTGTGTTTGCCATATTTACAAGCATCATACATTCATTTGTGAATTTAGAATTTACCTTTAGCATAGCGTAGGCATCGGTTTTTGATGAGGGCTCTGGAGTTGTGATTACGATGATATAATCACTTGCGCGCAAAAACGCTTGTGTCATATTGCTTATCCCCGCACCTGTATCTACCACGACATAATCAAATAGATTCCAGATATCCGTATCCCCCGCAAAATCCTCAATCATATTTGTCGAAGAATATCGCAAAATCTCCTCCCCGCTATCCCCCGGTATGAGATAAAGTCCATTTTCGATTTCATAGATGACTTCTCTAAAATCCACTTCGCCTTTTAGTGCGTGCAAAATATTTTTTTCTGTCTTTACGCCAAAGATTAAGTCCAAGTTCGCTAGCCCAATATCCGCGTCAAACACCCCCACGCGATAGCCCATTTTGTGTAGGCAATACGCAAGATTTGCCGAGATGTTTGACTTCCCCACACCTCCCTTGCCCGAAGTAACGGCAATAAATTTCGCCGTAGTTTTTCTAGGGGATTTCATCATAGATTCTAAGTTGTGTGCTTGATTCATTTTGTTTCCTTATCAGGGTAAAAAAACCCGCCCATCAAACAATCGGCGAGATAATTATTGTCTGCTACAATCACATCGCTTGGCACTTCTTGCCCTACGCATAGGTAGCTTATGGGCTTTTTTGTCTCATAGACGAGGGAAAATATATTGCCAAGCCCGCGTGCTTCATCAAGTTTGCTAAAGATAAGCGTATCTATCTCTAGCTCACCAAACGAGGAGTAAGCGTCTTTTAAGTCCTCATACTTGGTGCTAGCTGATAGCACGAGCGTTACATCTATCTTATATTCGTCATTTTTGACAAACTTTTTAAGCGCGTTTATCTTTTGCTTATCGTATTGAGAATGCCCAGCAGTGTCGATAAGTATATAATCACAATACCTTATCGCTTCGATTTTATTCAAAAAATCGCTTGGCTCGCTTACAGAGTCGATACTTAGCCGCATTTTGCGAGCATACCAAGCAAGCTGCTCCATAGCACCTATGCGGTAGTCATCTAGTGTGATGATGCCAACTTTCTTTTTTTGTGGCAAAATCTGCGAAAATCTAGCTGCTAGCTTTGCGATAGTGGTGGTTTTGCCAACTCCTGTGGGTCCTACAAACATCATTATTTTTTTGCCTACACCACTTTCTTTGCGGCAATATATCATTTTTCTCATCACTTCGCGGAAATATCGCTTGATAGTCGCACTTTGTGAGCGCATTTTGAGTGGCATAAATTCTAAACTTAAGCGCATAATCTCTTCGATATGGTCTTTATTCATACCGCTTGCTTTGGCTATGCGATAGATTTCGGCAAACTCTTTTGGCACTTCTATACCCATACTTGGACGCTTCTCCTCCCAAAGTGTGTTTTGGATAAGCTTGATTTTGTCATTTAGGGATTTTAGCTCGCTATAAATGTCCTTAAATGCACCAGATTCTAGGCTTGCTTGAGAGTTTGCCTGCTTTGATTCTATGGTATCTAGCAGGGCTTGCCCAGCTTGTTGCTCGCCTTGTGTGCGGGCATTTTTGATTTTTTTTAGCGCGCTTTTTAGGGCTTCTTTGTTGTCTTTGGATATGACTTTGGGGCTTATCTTTTTTGGCGCGAGCTGTTTTCCATTGTTTAGATTTTGGCTGATATTTTGGATAGATTCTAGGGTGTTATACGCCCTTGCTTGCGCGTAGGCATTTGCCTTACCAAAGTCATTTGCTTCATAGTATTCACTAAAATCAAATCCATACTCATCATCTGTGCTTTCCACATTTGCTAGATTTTGTTCTTCTAATTGGCTGTATGTTTGCGTGTCTTGCTCTTCCTCCTCTTCCTCGCGTAGCTCGATTTGTGAGGTTTGTGGCAAGATGAGTTTTTCGCTTTTTTTACCACGCCTTTTGTTAGCTGTATTTACAGGGCTTGGTGTGCCCATTACTTCGCGGATTTCTCGCACTGCGTCTGAAAGCTGTATGGTTACATCATCATCTAGCATTTTGCTTAGATTTTTTTGTCGTTTTTTCTCGGCAAACTCCCTCTCTTGTATCTCGCTAAGCCTGCGCTTTATGCTGTTTTTGGGCAGGGATTCTATGTTTTCTGTATCTTGGGTTTGCACATTTTGGGGAGAATCCACACCACTGCTTAAAGCCACTTCATCACTTACCCCCACCACGAGTTCGTATAGTCCTGCTTGGTTTAGCGATTTTTTGCGAACTTCTTTGGTTTGGATTATCATCGCATCATCGCCTAGTGCGTCTCTAGCCTTTTTTAGTGCTTCTGCAGGAGTTTCGCCACTAAAAGTAAAAGTTTTCATTTTTGCCCCTTATTTTGCTTTAAGTCTTTGGATTTTGTGATTTTGCAAGCGTATTTTTGCATTTTGCCCCTGCTGATATAGCGAGCAAAGCATAGGTATAAGCACACTTGCGCGGTTGTGATAGCTAGGGTGCGGAAGCGTGAGATATTTCGCCCTAAAGATACAATCGCTATAAAAAATAATATCAATATCAATCGTTCTTGGTGCGTTTTTGAACTCCCTTTTGCGCACTCGCCCAAATTTTCGCTCGGCATAAAACACAAGCGCGTAGATTTGCAAAAGGCTAAGTGAAGTGCTAAGAATTATGAGGGCATTATAAAAATGCGCTTGATTAGCGTAGCCAAAGGGAGGATTGCGATAAATTGGAATTGTAGAAAAGCCAAAAATCCTAGAATGTGAAGCAAAAAAGCAAAGCAAATGCCAAAATCTAGCCAAGATTTTATCTTGCGTGCCGATATTTGCTCCTATGCCCAAAACTACGGATTTTGAAGCCTTTGAAGCTAATGTTTTTGAAGTGTGGCTTTTTGAAGCAGGGTTTTTTGAAGTGGGACTTTTTTGAGTGCAGGTGCTCGGGAATCCTTTTGTGCAGATGATTTGATGAAGTTCATTCATCGTGTTTTTATCTTTATTTGCTTTTGTCATCTTTGCTACGCTTTTTATTTATTTTTGGATTCTAGCATTTCTTTGGCACGATTTGCGATGCCTTGGGCACTAAATCCAAAATGCTTAAACAGCTCATCGCCCTTGCCAGAGTGTCCAAAACTATCCATTCCTAGCACACTATCAGCAAAAGCATATAGCTCTAGCCCTCTTAGAGCTTCCACAGCTAGCACTTTGCCACCAAGCAAGGAATCTACATATTCCCTATTTTGCAATGCCAAATCAAAGCAGGGCATACTAACCACACGAGTGGGAATCCCGCTAGATTCTAGGATTTGTGCTGCGCTTAGGCAGGTATGCACCTCGCTACCGCTTGCAAGTAGAGTTATTTGAGGTGTCGTATTTTTAGATTTTTGTTCGTTATCTTTGATGATATACGCACCTTTTGCGATACACTCTACGCTACTAGATTCTAGCACGGGTAGATTTTGCCTAGATAGCACAAAAGCACAAGGCGTGCTAGAATGCAGAGCTACTTGCCAGCAAGCGATATTTTCGTTTGCATCTGCGGGGCGAAAAACAAGCAGATTTGGCATAGCGCGGAAATGGCTTAGCTGCTCAATAGGCTGATGAGTAGCTCCATCTTCGCCCACACCGATAGAATCGTGTGTCCAGATATAAAAAACCTTAGAGCGCATAATGCTCGCCACACGCACACTCGCAGCCATATAGTCGCTAAATACAAAAAATGTCGCACAAAATGGCAAAAACAGCCCATAGTTTGCTATACCATTGCATATCGCACCCATAGAGTGCTCTCGTATCCCAAAGTGCGCTATTTTGCCATTTGGGAAATCCCCCTCGTTTTCTAGCGCGGTGTTATTGCTCGGTGCTAAGTCTGCGCTACCGCCCAAAAACCCCAAAACCTCTTTGCTAATCGCATTTAAGATTTTGCCATTGCTTGAGCGCGTAGCTACACTCGCACCCACTTCAAATCTAGGATATTTTATCGCGCTAAAATCAGGGTGGAGTAATGCTTCTAAAATCTCTTTGTCATTTTTGCTTAAGCCTTGTTCCCATTGTGCTTGCAAACTTGCACCGACTTCTTGAGTAGTAGCAAAGCCAAATCGCACTTCATCGCTTATATAAAACGATTTGGTGCAATCTAGCCCCGCTTCTTTTTTGGCTTTAGCCAAAATCTCTGCCCCCAGCGGTGCGCCGTGAGTTTTGTGGCTACCCTCTAGCGTGCTAGCTCCTTTGCCGATAGTGGTGTGGGCGATGATGAGAGTAGGGGAAGTGGTATTTGCCCTAGCTTGTGCCAAAGCGCAGTCTATGCTAAAAAAGTCGTGCCCATCGCACTCATACACGCTAAAGCCTTGCGCTTCAAATCGTGCTTTGACATTTTCGCTAAAAGCCACTCCTACTTCGCCCTCAATAGTAATATTGTTGCTATCATAGATGATGATTAGGTTATTTAGCTTATGATGTCCTGCTAGAGAGGCTGCTTCATAGCTGATTCCCTCTTGCAAATCCCCATCGCCACAAATGCAATAGACTTTGTGATTTAGGATTTCGTCTTTTTGTGTTTTGTCTTGCGAGGAGTTTTTGTCAAAGAGATAGTTAGCGTATTTTGCACTTAGGGCAAATCCTACCGCGTTTGCTATGCCTTGCCCTAGCGGTCCTGTGGTAATTTCTACGCCTTGAGTTAGGGGATATTCGGGGTGTCCGGGAGTTTTTGAGCCTAGTTTACGAAAACTGCGTAAATCATCTAGGCTAATATCAAACCCCCACAAATGCAGTAGCGAGTATAGTAGTGCACTAGCGTGTCCACCGCTAAAGACAAGCCTATCTCGGTTTAGCCATTTGGGATTTTTGGGATTTAGCGCGATGTGATAGCTAAGCGTGGTGGCGACTTCAGCTAGTCCCATAGGAGTGCCGGGGTGTCCGCTATTTGCCCCCTCGACAATATCAGCGCACAAAAAGCGTAGCTCTTTTGCCATTTGCTTTAGTAGGGGTTCGTTTTGCTTGGACAGTTTGGTTAGATTTTGTGGGAGTGTATCGGGTGTGTTTTGGGATTTTTGCATTTGGCACTACCTTAAATTTATATTTTTTTTTGCGCTAAAAATCACGCAAAATGTCGCTTCAAGTAAAATTTCTATGTAATTGTGCCAAAAAAATCTTATAAAATCTCTTAGCTAGGCAGAAGTTTTTGAAGTTTTGGGAAGTGTTTGTGCGTTTTTGTTGTGTATTTTGGGATTTTGGTTAGATTTTGGCACTTTTTGTGATAAATCATCATTTAGAGTGTGGGTAAAAATATGATTTTTATAAGATTTTGCCCCACTACGCTTTTGTTTTTGCTTTTATATTGCTTTTATCTAGGATTTTGCTTTTTTGTGCGTTCTTTGATTTCTGCGATAGCTTCTACGACTATACCCACGATGAGATTTAGCACCACATAGCTTATGATTAAAATAAAGCTTATAAACACTATCCAAGCGTAAGGATATACTTTGATTATGGGTAAAGCTATGTTTGAGCTCCAGCTATCTAGTGTCATTATCTGAAAAAGCGTATAAAAGCTAATCCCTAAAGTCCCAAAAAATTGCGGAAATGCCCCACCAAAAAGATTTACACATAGCACACCATACATATAAAAAAACACCAAAATCAAAGTCAAAATACTTACTAGACTTGGCAGGGTGTGAAGCATTGCTTCTGTGATTAGTCGCATTTGTGGAAGCACAGATACAAGTCGCAAAACCCGAAAAATCCTTAGTGAGCGCAAAACACTCATTTCACTTATCCCAAAAATACTAAGTGCTATGATGATAAAATCAAAAAGATTCCACCCTTTTTGATTTTTGTCTATAAAAAATCCAAACCCAAAAGCAAAGATTCTCAAAAACAATTCAAGCGCAAAAATACCTAGACAAATTTCATCAATGACATTTAGGATAAGCCCTGCATTTATCCTAAAATACGCAGAAGTCTCTAGCCCAAGCGTGATAGCATTTATAACGATGATGAGACTAATCCCAAAGGCATATATTTTTGTGTCAAAAAATTTTCTAAGATTTTTTCTTAATTTATGCAATACATTTGACATTTGTTTGTGCTTCTATCCTTAGTGTCGCTATTTGCTGATGATTTAGCTAAAACTCAAACTCTTTTTGCAAGATTCTCTCTTGTATCTCATCATAGAGAATCTTATACATTTCTAGCTTATGCAAGTTAGCTTCCCTAGACATCAATTTTTTCTTTGTAGTTGCTTATAGAAGTCGATTCGTGCCTACAAATTATGCTGTTGCACCTGTAGTAATGCTTTTTTTGCCAACTGCATAATACTCTAGTTTGGTGCCACCCAACTCGTTATCTTTAACTTTTTTTGATATAACATCACGAGATAAAACCTCGGTTTTATACTCTTCAAAGCAAAGGTATTTTTTGCATTTTGGACATTTGGTAGACAAAATCGAAAACAAGAAAATTAAAACAACGATAAAAAAGCCCAAAAAAAATGCCACAAGCGCATTCCATACCTTTTCATCATCCGAAATCACAAAGGTTAAAAGCCCAACTACAAATGCAATACCAATAGCCCATAAAACACCCCTACGAAATGCTTCTGAAAAACTCATCTCTTTACTCCTCGTAGATTTGGTATTGTTATTTTTGTAGCTTGTCTATTGCTTCATCTATCGCTTTTTGATTGGCACTATTTTGTGCTTTTAGCGATTTTAGAAACTCCACTGCCAAATCCCAATGCAGTATAAACCATTGCGGTTGCCCGTTTCCTCTAGGACTTAGGGGATATGGGTTTGCTAAGCCACTCCAGCGCATACCCACAGAGTAGCATTCATTTTGTTTATCCCAGCCAAAAGCCACTGAGAAATGAGGGTTTTCATAAAGCACTTCACACCCTGCTTCATTGAATGGATAGAATTCTGCCATTTTCTCTCCTTTTTGAGGTAAATCAAAAAACCGAGCGATTATACAAAAAAAAAAAAAAGCCTTGTCAAGGGGTAGAAGCTAGAAAATATACAAAAAATGCAAAAAACCAAAAATACAAAAAGCTAGGAAAATCTAAAAATGGCAACAAAACATTTAAGCGACTAAAAATTTAATAAAAGATATAAAGAACCTAAAAAATAAAAAGCCTAAAATCTTGTGCCAAAAATGCAAAAAGCATTAGGGATATATTTTTGATTTTGGTAAAATTTACATAAAAACAAATAATTTTTTATATAAACACATATTGTGTTTAATAATTTTGCTTATAATCCAAAATTTTAAGATTCCACCAAAAGGACAACAATGAGCAATCCACAGACAAATTTCCCACGAACAAACATTTTGGGATTCCCGCGAATCGGGCAAAATAGAGAGTTAAAAAAGGTTTTAGAAGCGTATTGGGCTGGTAAGGCAAGTGAGAGCGAATTGCAAAGCACAGCAAAGGATTTACGCGCTAAACATTGGAAATTACAAGCTGGGGCTTTACAAATAAATGGCAACACAAAAGGGCTAGATTTTGTGTGTGTCAATGACTTTAGTTTCTATGACAATGTGCTTGATTTAGCCTACGCGCTGGGCGCAAAACCAAAGCGATTTGAGAATCTAGACGGCTTAGAGGGCTACTTCGCCCTAGCTAGGGGGCACAAAAGTGGCGTGGCGTGCGAGATGACAAAGTGGTTTAATACCAACTATCACTATGTCGTGCCAGAATTAAGCATAGATGATAGCTACCGCGCCGATGCGAGCGGCATAATCGCGCAGTATAAGGAAGCCCTAGCACTTGGATACAAGCCAAAAATCAACCTCATAGGGCTTTTCACATTTTTCGCGCTTAGCAAAATCCAAAAGGGCGAGCCTGCCGAAGTGTTTAAGAAAGTCAAATCCGCGTATTTGGACTTAATCGATGAGCTAGCCACGCTAAAAAGCGGTGGAAATGAAGTCATCATCGAGTTTAGCGAGCCTATTTTTGTGCGCGGGTTTGATGCGGGGATTTTCGGGCTAGAGTGTAGCAAGGGCGGAAGTGCGATAAAGTGCATTTATGATTCTATCACAGAGAAAGGCATTACCGCGATTGTAAGCACATTTTTTGAGCACAGCAAGGAGCTAACCGAGATTTTGCTTGATACCAAAATCTATGGAATCGGGCTAGACTTCCTCACAGGGGCAAAGAATTTCGACTCGCTTGAAGCAATCGCCAAAAGCGACAAAGTGCTTTTTGCAGGGGTAATCGATGGGCGCAATATTTGGGTAGCAAACCTTGAATCAAAACTTTCTACTTTGGAGCAAATCGCCAAAATCGTGCCAAAAGAGCGAATCGTAGTGTCTAGCTCTTGCTCACTACTTCACACGCCTTTTAGCAAGGAGGGCGAAGAGAGTGGCAAAATCCCAAGTGAGATTTTATCGTGGCTTAGCTTCGCGCGTGAGAAACTAAGCGAAATCGTGCTGCTTAATGAAGTCTTTAGAAATGGTGTAACTAGCGAGACAAAAAGCGCGTGGGAGCAAAACAAAGAGGCAAATCTATCCCGCGCAAAATCTACTAAGACAAATAATCCCAAAATCCGTGAGCGCGTGGAAAAAATCGCAAAAAAAGAGCGCGATTCAGAATTTAAAAAGCGCATAGCAATTCAGCGTGAAGTGCTAGGCTACCCTGATTTAGCCACCACGACTATTGGCTCATTCCCTCAAACGCCCGAACTTCGTGCCCTAAGGCTAGGATACAAAAAAGGCGAAATCAGCCCAAGCGAGTATGAAAAAGGCATAAAGGAGTATATCATCGATTGCGTGCGATTCCAAGAGGAAGTGGGGCTAGATGTGCTTGTGCACGGCGAACCAGAGCGCAACGATATGGTGGAGTATTTTGGCGAGCAAATGGAGGGCTTTGTATTCTCTAAAAACGCGTGGGTGCAAAGCTATGGTTCGCGTTGTGTCAAGCCACCTATCATCTATGGCGATGTGGCGCGACCAAAGGCGATGACTGTGGAGTGGATAACCTACGCCCAAAGCCTTACAAGCAAAATAATGAAAGGAATGCTAACAGGACCCGTTACAATCCTAAATTGGAGCTTTGTGCGCGATGATTTAAGCCGTGAGGCGGTGTGTAAGCAAATCGCGCTAGGAATCGCTGATGAAATCAACGACTTGCAAAATGCAGGGGTAAAGATAATCCAAGTCGATGAGGCGGCGTTCAAAGAGGGCTATCCGCTTCGGGCTGAAAATATCAAAGAATATGAGCGGTGGGCACTCGAGTCGTTTAAAATCTCTACGGCGGTAGCAAAGGACGCTACGCAGATTCACACGCATATGTGTTATAGCGAGTTTAACGACATTATCAAAACCATAGAAGCCCTCGATGCCGATGTGATAAGCATAGAGACTGCGCGAAGTGGCAATGAGCTACTCAAAGTCTTTAAAAGCGTGGGCTATGCAAACGAAGTGGGACCGGGCGTGTATGACATTCACTCCCCGCGAATCCCTAGCGTAGAAGAAATAGTCGCCCAAATCAAAGCCCTGCTAGAAGTGCTACCAAAAGAGCAACTATGGATAAACCCAGACTGCGGACTAAAAACGCGCAAATGGGAGGAAGTAAAACCGAGCCTAAAAAATATGGTAGAGGCGGTGAAAGTGGTGAGGAAAGGCTAAAGGCGCGTGTGTTTTAGGGCAGTTTAGGGCAAGTGTATGGCACTACAATCTTTTAGCTTTATTGATTTATTTGCGGGGCTAGGTGGGATTCGATTGGGCTTTGAGTGCGCAGGCGGGAAATGTGTGTTTTCAAGCGAATGGGATAAATCCGCCCAGCAAAGCTATTTTGCAAATTTTGGCGAGATTCCTTATGGCGATATTACCCGCATAGATTCAAGCGAGATTCCACATTTTGATATTTTGTGTGCGGGGTTTCCTTGTCAGCCCTTTAGCATTATCGGCGATAAGCAGGGATTTAGGCACGAGACGCAAGGCACACTATTTTTTGAAATCGAGCGGATTTTGCGCGAGGAAATGCCCAAAGCCTTTATGCTAGAGAATGTGAGAAATCTCATAAGCCACGATAAAGGCAGGACTTTTGCAATCATTTTGGAGCATTTAAAAAATCTAGGATATTACACGCATTATCAAGTGCTAAACGCGCTTGATTTTGGCTTGCCACAAAAGCGCGAGAGGATTATTATTTGTGGGTTTAGAGAGAATGTGGATTTTGCCTTTCCGCTTGGTGCGCGTGGGAACCAAAGCGAAGCAAAAAATCTAAGCGAAATTCTAGAATCTAGCGTAGATAAAAAGTATTTTGTGAATGAAACGATAAAATCCTCTCGAATCGCACGAATGAAAAAAGAGATTGCAAAGCCATATATCACGCACGAGAATGTCGGCGGTAGCATAACGCCTCATCATTTTTCTTGTGCACTGCGTGCGGGGGCGAGCGCGAACTACTTGCTTGTAAATAATGAGCGTAGATTAAGTGAGCGCGAAATGCTGCGATTGCAAGGATTTCCAGAATCTTATAAGATTGTCGTGCCTTATAGCGCGTTTAAAAAGCAAATCGGCAATAGTGTGGCTGTGCCTGTGATAGAAGCTGTGGCAAAAGAAATGCTAAAGGCACTAAATAATTTTAGCAAAAAGCAACGCAGTAAAAACACGCAAAGTGCGCATATCAAGGCTGTGTAATGGCACGCACTACGCAACAAAATGACTTAAAAGAAGCAAAAACCGCACTTGATGCTGTCATAAAAAAATCACGCATTCATTTAATCACGGTTAATATGAATCCACAAAAAGCGCCATTGCTAAAGGAGTTTAGCGACTTTGCAAAATCTGTGATAGGGATAGATGAAACAACGCTAAAAAGCACGCAAAACGCGCATTTTTACCGCTTAGGCGTTACAAATGCGGCAGATAGAGGGCTTGATATGTATGCAAACTTTGGGGTAGCGGTGCAAATAAAGCATTTAAGCCTTGAAGTGCAAATGGCGCAAAATATCACGCAAGGTGTGCGAAGTGATAAAATTATCATCGTTTGCAAAGAAGCCGAAAAAGATATAATCTCATCGCTACTAGCACAAATTGGCTATGCGAGCAAGATTGTTAGCATTATCACAGAATCTGATTTGACAAAGTGGTATGAAAAGGCACTGCGCGGAAAATATGCAAATAAGCTAGGCGATGAAGTGCTAAAAAACTTGCAAGTAGAGATTATGGAGGAGTTTCCTCCGACAAAAGATTTGCCAAAAATACTTACTGATAGGCATTATGAGGCATTATCTAAAGATGAGATATTTACATTTTAAGCAGGGGTGGCGATGAGTAAATTTTGTGATAGGGATTTTGGTGTTGATTCTTTGGTGGATAAAATCCGTGCGGATAGAGCGTTTTTGAGCTTTGAGCTCACGCCTCCGCTTGGTGGGGATACAAGCGCGTTTTGCGCTAAAATCAAATCCGCGCTTGGAGAAAGTCTTGATTCTAGAAATGTGTTGCAAAAAAACGGAGATTCTCAAGCAATATCTACAAACGCACCACAAAGAAGCACACCACAAAAAAACGCGCTAGACAAAGCCGAGATTTCCAAAAACGCGTTGCAAAAAAAAGCCACACTGCCCAATGCCACGCAAGTAAAAACACTTAGCGATACAATCGATGCCTTTGTCTGCACGGATTCGCCTTTAGCGCGCTTCAAACCTAGCTCGATTCTTAGCTCTATCAAGCTCCAAAATGCCCTAGATAAGCCACTTATATGCACGCTTTCTATGCGCGATAGGAATTCTATGGCATTGTGTGGCGAGATTTTGGGGGCAAATGAGCTTGGACTGCGGGCGTTTCTCTCCCTCACGGGCGACCCTATAAAGCTAGGCGATTGTGCCGAGTCTAAGGGTGTGTTTGAGGAAAATTCTTTGAAACTCGCGCGGATTATTAGGGATTTAAATTCTGGAATTGCGCTAAATGGCAAGCCTCTTGCAAGTCCTGTTAGCAAAATCTATAACTTTGCTGTGATAAATTCCTACTCCAATAATCCCACTTCGCTTGCCACCAAAATCAAGCGCAAGCTCGCAAACGCGCCAATTTGCGCGTTTTTTACCCAGCCAATCTTTGCGCGACAATCAGCGGAGTTTTTGCTAGAGGCACTAGAGAGTGCAAAGCGCGAAGTAGCGCGAGGCTCTGCACAAGAGGGCGTAAGCCAAGAGCGCGAAGCAAACTGCCAAACAAACAAAGACACGCAAATTATCTTTGGGTTTTTCCCTGTGCTTAGCTTTCGCGTGGCGGTATTTTTGCGCGACAAACTGCCCGGGGTGTATATCCCGCAAGAGTGGTTAGAGAAGCTAGAGGGCGCGAGCGCAAAAGGCAAAGACTATGAGCGCGAAGTGGGGTTAGAGCTATCGCGCAGAGTGTGGGAGGACTTGCATAATTTGTGTAACTCTGCACCCAAAATCCACTTTATGAGTAGCAATCACATTGAACTTTTGAGGGAGTTTTTGTAATTTTTGCCCGCAGATTTTTTGTGTAGAGAATTTGCAAAAAAAAATAGTGATAAAAATACAAAAAAAATCTTTCTAAAAAAGTTTTTTTGCAAGAAAAAAATACTAAAAAGTTTGTCAAAAAAAATGATAGTTTTTTTTGACTTGCTAGATTTTGTTTATTTTGCTTCCTGCCTAAAAAATTTATATTCTACTTTTTTTATTTGCCTTTTTCTATCATACCTGCTTCATATAGGAAAAGTGATGGGGCGTAGTCTATGGATTTCATCGCGTCTTTTTTGGCATAAGATAGATAGAGCATCTCTTTTGCGCGGGTTATAGCGACATAAAACAGCCTCCGCTCCTCTTCTAGACTTCCTCCCTTGCTGATTAGCTTGCGATTGGGGAATCGCCCATCCATTAAGTCTATGACAAATACCATTCCAAATTCTAGTCCTTT
Organism: Helicobacter sp. MIT 01-3238; assembly: GCF_003364135.1. Classification (NCBI taxonomy): domain Bacteria; kingdom Pseudomonadati; phylum Campylobacterota; class Epsilonproteobacteria; order Campylobacterales; family Helicobacteraceae; genus Helicobacter; species Helicobacter sp. MIT 01-3238. The sequence goes on along the minus strand of NZ_NXLN01000010.1, from coordinate 52,258 downwards.
TGCAGCGTGGATAGTGAGTAGATTTACACCACTTCCTTGCGTGTTTTCGCTACTGCCTAGAATCATCGCGTTTAAAAATCTCCCCAAGTTATCGTAGTTTTTGGCAATATCACTTAGCAAGATTGCCTTGCGCTCTATGCGCTCCATAGCCTCGTTTGCTAGGTTTTCATCGACTATGCCGTCTTTGTTTTTTGCTCTTTGTAGGCATAGTGATTTTGCGATATGGGTGTATAGCTTAGATTTTGCGATTTGTGAGATGAGTTTGCTTGGGTGGATTGCAGGATTTAGGCTAGATACTAGCTCATAAAACATATCCAAAAACTCCGCTCCTTGTGCGTGTAGCTTGGGGTGAGAAAGTATGGGGTGAGATGCAAAGCCATTGTTTTTTATCACGCTATCAAATCGCTTAGAATCTTGCAAAGCAAAAAAGTCATCAAATAGCCCGAGCTGTGAGTTTTTTGCTTTTTGGGCGTAGGGGCGGATTTCTCTATTTGGGCTTAGTAGCCCTGCTTTTGCACTATTTCCACCTAGTGTGTGAAGTGCTTCATAGATTTCTTTGCCGATAGCATTGCCTATGCCTTGTCCGTAGCTTAGGACATTGATATAAGACATCATATCTTTGCCATTATGCAAAAGGGAGCACATATCAAGTAGTAGCGCGACTTCTTTTGCGTCAAAAAAGCTCACACCGCCTTTGCGCTTTGATGGGATATTTAGCTCTCTTAGGCAGGCTTCACAGCCATCGGCACTTGAGTTGTTGCGATAGATTATGGCTATGTCTTCTAGTGGATAGTTCGCGCTTAGGATTTTTTTGGCGATTCCGTGATATTGGGCTAGTAGCTCATCATAAGCAAGGAGCTTGGGTGGGATTGGTTCATTTTGTTTGATGACTTCAAGCTGCTTTGGATAGACGCGCTCGTTTTTTTGTATGACTGTGTTTGCCAAATCTAGTATATATCGCGTGGAGCGGTAGTTTTTGCTTAGTGTCCATACTTTTGAGTTTGTGTAGTTTTTGGTAAAGTTTGAGATGATACTAATGTCCGCGCCATTAAAGGCGTATATGCTCTGGTCATAGTCTCCTACGCAAAAAAGACTTTGTGGAGCGATAGAATTTATGACTTGATTTTGCAGGGGATTTGTGTCTTGGTATTCATCACATAGGATTTCAGCATAAGGGCAGGAGATTTGTGCCATTTCTTTGGCATAGTGAAGTAGCAAGTCATTGTAGTCCATATAGTTGTGTGCTTTTTTTAGCTCTGTGTATTCATCGAAAATTCCCTCATATATAGGGATATACGCGCTATGGTCGCTAGAAGTGTAGCCCTCTAGCCATTTGGCAAAATCTAGCCCACCACTTGCATTTAGAAATAGTGAGTAAATATCAAACAAATATTGTGCAGAATATGGAGGGTTTGAGGTTTGCTCGACATAGATGCGACTTTGTGCGATTGATTTGAAAAGCACTTTTAATTCTTTTGGTTGCTTTAGACTTATGGAGTATTTTTCGCGCAAGTATCGATAGCTCACGGCGTGGAAAGTCCCTGATTCTATTTTTTTGGCAAGATTGCCAAATCTTTTGCTTACGCGCTCTATCATTTCTTGGGAGGCTTTGTTGGTAAATGTTAGTAGTAAAATCTCATTTGGCTTTATGCCAGATTCTAGCAAATGTGCTATGCGACCCACAATCGTTGAAGTTTTGCCCGTGCCAGCAGAAGCGATGATGAGATTGTGTCCTAGTGGTGCGGTAGCAGCGGCGTATTGCTGCTCATTTAGTTGAGAGAGAGGCATTTAGTCGATACTTTTTACTACTTCATCGATTAGCATATCCACAGGAGTAAATGCGCGTTTGATGATATTTAGCGGTGCGCTCAAAATATCTTCAGCAAGGCTTACTTGAGATTTTGGATTTTCTAGTGTGCCATCAATACTCACTTGGGTGGTGATTTTGCCGTCTTTGCCAAGTATTAGGTAGCCTACGATTGGGATTTTGTTTAGCACTGAAGTTAGGCTTTTTAGCGTAGATATAGATAGCCCAATATCCACTTCGCTAGATTCTACTTCAATGATTCCGCTACCTTTGACATCCATTGTTTTGCCGATTAAATCGATTGATTCTAGTGCTATGTATTGTGTATTTAGTCCAAGCATTATTTTTCCGTTTTTGACTTCATAGCCTTTGCCACTAAGTCCGGGCGAGCGAAACATCACAAGAGATGGAATCGTATCAATCAGTCCTATGATATTTTGCACGATAGCAAATCCTTTAAAACTCGTGTTTTGCATAGAGATTTCGCCATTAAAAATGTCGTTTTTATAGATTCCACCTGCTTCAAACAGCCCGCCCTCTACGATTTTGCGCCCGATTATGCGGTTTATAAATTCTGCACCAAAATTTCCCGCCTTAAAAAGCGTATTGCCGTGGATAATATCAATATTTGCAATGCCATTGCCATAAGTGCCATCTGCTGTGATTCTATCATCTCGAATCTTTGCGTTAAAATCATCAAATGGTAGAGTGATTTCTTTGTAGAAGCCTACGATATTTTGCGCTTCGATAGCGATGATATGGGGCTTTAGGTTGTTTTGTCGCTCATATCTTCGCTTTTGTCGCAAAAACTCATTTTCAGCCAAAATCTGCTCTCTAGTAAAAACTATGCTTTTTTCATCTGAAATGCTAAAAGCCTCCTCTATGGCGGGAATCTTGCTTGATAAAAGCGCGTCAATGTCAATATCAATGTTGTTAAATTTTGCAAGCATTGTGTTGTCATAAGATTCAAAGGAAATTAAGCCTTGAGGTGCACTTTTTACGCGTAATTTTTTGTCTTTATACTGCCCTTGAAAGATAAAATCTTTGAATGGGGATTTGTCCTTTTTTAGCAAAAATGTGGGGAAATCTTTGATTTGCACTTCAAATGCTAGCTCATTTGCTGACTTTAGATGGATAATAGCCGAGCCCGCGTTTAGTCCTAGATATTTCATCAGTGGCGAATGAGGGGTAAATAGCTTAAAATCACGCACAGCAATAACGATTTGGCTATTTAGCATTTTGGCGTAAGTTTGCAGGCTTGGCACACTTATGGATACTTCATCGCTTGAGAAGTCCATATCTATATCGATTTGAGGGAGGCTTGATTTGTCTGCGCGGAAAACATCATAAGTAAATACATCTTCGTTTTGCGCTTTGATAAGCTCGATGATTTTGGCACGCATAGTGGCTTCACTCATAGGCTTGCCAAAGTCTAGCTCCACGCCTTTGGTTATGATTTTGCCACTTGATTTTTGGGGGGACTTTGGGGTTTCTTGCGTGGATTTAGGCTTGTTTGATTGCTCTTTTTTTGGTTTTTGGGCTAAATCTTTTTGGGTTGATTCTTGCGGGAGTGCTTTTTTGGATTCTTGTTTTGGTTGCTTTTGAGAGGATTTTTGCGGGGCGACTTGGCTAGGGATTTTTGGGGCTTGCATAATCTCATTAGGTTTGTTGGCATTGGATTCATCGGCATTATCAGTATCTTCGCCATCATCATTGTCATTTGGGTGTAGCTTGGCGATTTGCTCGGCTTCATTTGGGGCTTGCTTTTTGGTAGGGGTGGAGGTTTTTGGCAAAAGCATATCCCCTGTTTTTTCTATGATGGAGTTTGGTTTTTTTTGCGAGTTTTTTTCTTTTTTGGGTGGGGTGGGGAGATTTATGCTAGGTGGCGTTGTCTTAGGAGTCATAGGAGCGGTGCTTTGGGGTGTTTTAGTCGTATTTGGCGCGTTTGTGCTTGGTGTGTCAAACTTTGGCTCAAAAGGTGTTTCTAGTGGCTTTGGCATTACAAATTCGCTAGATTCGCTACTATCTTTTGTAGAATCTAGCCTTGCAAGTAGGACATTTGCTATATCACTTTTTGTGCTTGTGAAAGCGTTGTTTGCGTAGTATATGGGCTTAAGCACTTGGGTTGATTTTTTGTGTAGCTCTTTTATGAAGTTTTCTCGTTTTTTGATATTTTCTGGACTTAAAATCCGCTCGTTTATTTGTGGGTTTGTGCTGATACGCAAAGAATGCACAAAAAGGCTTGTTTTTAGTCTTTTTTCGCTTAGGTTTATCGTGGTTTTGGTGTCAATATCAAATAGATTTTCATAGCTTGTGTTTTTTGTCTCTATGCTTAGGGAATTATCCCCTGTGCTTGGGTTTATGTTGATTTGGACAAGGGCGGATTTGGTAAGCACATCGATATTTGAGGACTTTATCGTAGCGTCATTTGCGATTATGCTTCCTTGCACTGCCACAGGCGAAGTAGAATGAGTTGGAGTAGTGCTTGGTATGTCCAAATCATTCACAGAATCAACAAAATCAACAGAATTTGCAAAATCTGCAGAATTTGTAGGGTTTGTAGAATTTGCAGGATTTGTAGCTTGCAAAGCCAAATCGCTAGATTCTAGTGAATCTTGCGAATTAGATTCTTTGGTTTGATTTTGTGATTTTTTGGCTAAATCTATGGTAATGCCAACTTGAGCTTTTATATCGCCTTTTAGGGAATCTATGGGGAGGCTTATGCTGAAGTATTTGAAAAGATTGTGCACATTTTGGCTAAGCAATACTTTTGGCGAGGCAAGCGCGATATGTAGGGTAGGGGATTTTTCAAAAGAAAAGGTAAGGCTTGTGCCTTGCAGTGAGAGAGAATCATAGCTTAGGGATTCTGGGGCAAGGGTTAGGTTACCGTCTTTCATTGTGAGGTAGAGTTTTTTTGTAGTAAATGGCGTGGGAAATCGTGCTTGTTTTTTGCTTGGGTTTTGGGACACTTGCAAAGAGGCTGGCAAATAGTAGGCGACTTTTTGGACTTGGGCTTGCGCGGTGGTGTTTTGCAGGAGAGTTTTTGTGAAGTTTTTGGGAGAGAGAGAAATATCAAAGCTAGAATCTAGCAATTCAATACAATCAAAATCTAAGCTAGCAAAAAGCCATTGATTTAGGCTTGGGAAAATCGCGCTTTCTTGGAGTAAATCACGGAGGAAATCTAGGTTTTTGATTTTGGTAGTTTTTGCTTTTAGTTTTAGGGTTTTAAAATCACTGCTTCCTTGCAAAAATAGCTTTGTTTCATCAAGTGTTTGTCGCGCTTGAGCTGGGACTGCGCTAGTTTGGACTATTTTTGATTGTGTTGATTTTGTGGAGTTTGAAGATTGCGCGCTTTGTGTGCTTTGTAAGCGTAAATCCTCTATATCCATAGGCAGCACCACAAGCCCAAATCCCACTTTTTTACTTTTTGGTGCGTAAATGATACGACCACCGACACTAAAATCTGGCTCACTCATTGTGAGGTATTTTATGTCAAGTAGCATATTGTTGTCTTTGGTGCTGACATCAAATACAGCTTGTAGCTTGGGAAAAGATAGCGAATACATCGCACCATCATAAGATACAGAAGCGGTGTATTTGTCGCTTAGCACGATACGGTTAATATCTAAATGCTCAAAATAAGCAATCCCCCAAATCGCATATTTCACATAATCAGTGATTTTAGTAGAATCAAAATCTTTTTTGGGCTTTGGCTCGCTCATTGCTTGGGATAAGTCGATTTCTTGGATTTCTAGGATAAATTTATTGTGCAATCGTAGGTATAATCCACTAATAGAAACTTTGGCTATGCGCATCTGCTCTATGCGCACTCCCGAATACAAAAGCGCAAATCCACAAAAAAGGGTAGCAATGACAACAAAGAGGATAATACAAACGCTAAGTAGTTTTTTGGATGGTTTTTTTATCGTCATTTTAGTATTCTTTTGGTATTTGGCATTGCCTATTTGCACTACCCAGATGGTAACCGTGCCTCAAGGAAGTATCGCTGCAATTATAACAAGTTTAAGCAACAATGGATTTGAAGTTAATCAATTTGACAAAAACATATTGCGCTTTTGGGGCAAGCCTCAATATGGGATTATTGATATGAGTGCGGGCATAAAAGGAGTAAGCACAGAGTGCGGACTAGAGTCTAGAGATAAATCTATCGCAAATATCACACAAAATCTAGCACAAGCTAGCCAAAGCACTTTTGAGAGTGCAAAAATCTTTCACACTATTTCTAAGGGTGATTTTTTATACTTGCTTACTTCTGCAAAGGCTGCACAATCTCAAATCACACTTATTCCCGGGGAAACAATGTATTTTTTCTTGAAAGATATTTCTCAAAAATTTTCTCTCAATGAGGAGCGACTAAAAAAGGCTTTTAAGCAGTATTCGCCATATCAAGAGGGTGTGATTTTGCCTGATACTTATAAGATTCCAAATGGAATCAATGAAGAGGAAATCATAAAAAACCTCGTGTCTTTCTCACTAAATAAGCATAAAAATCTAGCAAAAAAAATGCTTGGGAAATATGATGAAAAAGAGTGGTTTAAGTATGTGGCGATGGCTTCTATTATCCAAAAAGAAGCTGCTAGCATTGATGAAATGCCTCTAGTTTCTGCTGTGATTTACAATCGCTTGAAGCTAGGAATGCCTTTGCAAATGGACGGCTCGCTAAATTATGGGGAGTTTTCTCACTCACGCGTAACGCCTGAACGAATCCGCAAAGACAAATCGCCATTTAACACTTATCTAAACAAAGGTATCCCGCCTACACCTGTTGGAAGCGCAAGTATAGAAGCGATAAAAGCCGTGCTAAATCCTGCAAAGGTGGATTATCTTTATTTTGTGCGAAATAAGCAGGGAAAACATAGCTTTAGCAAGACTTACAAAGAGCACAAAGAGAATTTTAAGAAGTAGATTTTGGCATTTGTTGTTTTTATAAATTTTGCTTGCTTAAATTTTGTTTGCTTTTAGAAAATTTAGAGTGTTTTTATGCAAAAATGCTACAAAAATGAGAAATTTTGCAAAATAGTAAAAAAATTTTTTACTAAATAAGGTTATTTTAAGTTGATTTATATAAAAATTTGCACCGATTGTAAAAGGGTAGTTTGGTAGATGCAAAAGAGTGAGCGATTTTTAAGCATTTCTTAAAGCGAAATGTTTGCGGATTTTCCTCTAGTGTATTCTTATTAAACTTCATATTTTGCAACACCAAAACAAGCATTTGTTTAGAGAATCTAGCTTATAATTCCTAGATAAAAGCAATGGCTAAAGGAGAAAAAATGTCTAATATGGTCGCCCCAGATAATACGCCTGTCTGGGTAAATGAAAGCAGGTGCAAAGCATGTGATATATGTGTATCACGCTGTCCAGCAGGTGTCCTCTCTATGAGGCAAGACACACACAAAGTGCTTGGCAAAGTCATACAAGTGGCACACCCAGAGAGTTGCATAGGGTGCTGTGAGTGTGAATTGCATTGCCCAGATTTTGCGATATATGTCGCAGAAAGAAAAGATTTTAAATTTGCTAAACTCACGCAAGAAGCGCAAGAAAGAGCGCAAAAAGTGCGTGAGAATAAATATATGGCACTCTAAAATAACGATTTAAGGAAGAAATAATGCGAGAAGTAATTTCAGGTGGCAATGAGTTGGTAGCAAAAGCTGCCATTGATGCGGGTTGTAGATTTTATGGTGGGTATCCTATCACGCCGTCTTCGGACATTATGCACGAACTAAGCGTGCTTTTGCCTAAAAATGGTGGTAGATTTATCCAAATGGAAGATGAGATTGGCGGGATTTGCGTGTCTTTGGGTGCGGCGATGAGTGGCGTAAAATCAATGACAGGAAGCTCTGGACCGGGCATATCACTAAAGGTTGAGCAAATCGGGCTTGGATTTATGGCAGAGATTCCTCTAGTGATAGCAAATGTAATGCGTGCAGGACCCTCCACAGGTATGCCTACACGCGTAGCACAGGGCGATATAAGCTTTTTGAAGCACCCTACACACGGGGATTTCAAAGCCGTAGCACTCGCACCGGGCAACTTAGAAGAATCATACACAGAAACTATTAGAGCGTTTAATCTAGCAGAAGAGCTAATGACACCTGTGTTTTTGCTACTTGATGAAACGATAGGGCATATGTATGGCAAGGCATATATCCCTGAAGTAGCTGATGTGGCAAAAACGATTGTCAATAGACGAGAATTTAGTGGCGACCCAAAGGAGTATCGTCCTTATGAGGTTGGTGCAAATGAAAGTGCGATATTAAATCCATTTTTTAAAGGCTATCGCTACCATATCACAGGACTAGCACACGGACCGCTAGGATTCCCCACAGAGGACGCAGCGCAAGGGCAAGCATTGATTGATAGGCTATTTGCAAAGATAGATTCTAGAGAGGAGCATATTTGCAAAAATGAGGAGTTGGATTTGGAGGGCGCAGAGATTGCTATCATCGCTTATGGCTCTACGGCATTATCTGTCAAAGAAGCGATGATAGAGCTAAAGAAAATGGGCAAGAAAGTGGGATTATTCCGCCCTATTACGATTTGGCCTAGTCCGCAAAAGAGACTAAAAAAGCTAGGAGAGCAATTTAGCAAAATCTTAGTAATTGAGCTAAACAAAGGGCAATATTTAGAGGAAGTTGAGCGGATTTTGGAGCGCAAAATTGAGTTTATGGGGCAGGCAAATGGTAGAAGCATATCGCCTACTCAAATCATAGAAAAAATCAAGGAGATGTAAAATGGCGTTTAATTATGATGAATATTTACGAGTGGATAAAATGCCCACTTTGTGGTGCTGGGGCTGTGGCGATGGAGTAATCCTAAAATCTATCATTCGCACTATTGATACACTAGGGTGGAAAATGGATGATGTGTGCTTGGTGAGCGGTATCGGGTGTAGCGGGCGAATGAGCTCGTATGTGAATTGCAATACTGTGCATACTACTCACGGACGCGCCCTAGCTTATGCCACAGGTATAAAGCTAGCAAATCCCAAAAAGCACGTCATAGTCGTAAGTGGCGATGGAGATGCGCTTGCTATCGGTGGAAATCACACTATTCACGCTTGCAGGCGCAATATCGACTTAAACTATGTGCTAGTCAATAACTTCATCTATGGACTTACAAACTCTCAAACTTCGCCTACCACACCTAAGGGAATGTGGACGGTTACTGCGCAATATGGAAATATCGAAAATAGCTTTGACCCCTGCAAGCTAGTCGATGCTGCGGGGGCGTCTTTTATCGCACGAGAATCTGTGCTAGACCCAAAGAAAATCGAGAAAGTCCTGCTTGAGGGCTTCAAGCACGAGGGCTTCAGCTTTTTTGACATTCATAGCAACTGCCATATAAACTTAGGGCGCAAAAACAAAATGGGCGAGGCTGTCCAAGTGCTAAAGTGGATAGAATCTCGCATAGTTACCAAGCGCAAATATGATGAAATGAGCGATGAGGAAAAAATAGGCAAATTCCCAACAGGTATCCTAAAACACGATACTTCAAGGCAGGAGTATTGCAATGCCTATGAGGAAGTCATCGCCAAAGCACAAGCCACAAAAGGAGCATAAAATGGAAGCACAACTACGATTTACAGGCGTGGGAGGGCAGGGCGTCTTGCTCGCGGGAGAGATTTTAGCCGAGTCCAAAATCCGCGCTGGTGGCTATGGAATCCAAGCTTCTACTTATACTTCTCAAGTGCGTGGCGGACCCACTAAAGTAGATATTTTGCTTGATTCTAATGAAATTTTGTATCCTTATGCAAATGAGGGGCATATTGACTTTATGCTATCTACCGCGCAAGTTAGCTATGAGCAATTCAAAAGTGGCGTAAAAGAGGGTGGCATCATCGTAGTTGAGCCAAATCTTGTTACGCCTAGCAAGGAAGATTTGCAAAAATTCCAAATCTATCAAATCCCAATCATCTCTATTGCAAAAGATGAAGTCGGCAATGTCGTAACCCAATCAGTTGTGGCACTTGCTGTAACGGTGGCATTTACCAAGTGTGTGGATAGGGATTTGGTGTATGAAACGATGATTTCTAAAGTGCCTGCCAAAGTCGTGGAGCTAAACAAAAAGGCTTACGAGCTAGGCGAAAAATATGCACAAGAGGCATTAAGCAAAGGTGCGACTAAAGGCTAGCCAAAAATCTACAAAAACAACTTAAAAAGCCCAAAATACTCAAAAAATCAACATTTTTACCCTAAGATTGCTAAAATCTTAGGGTAAACTTTTACAACACTTTTATAAAACTTTTATTACTTCCACCACTTCTTGATAAAGACTTTGCTTAAAGGACACCAATGAGGCAATCATTTAGGTATAGAGGCACTACACCCAAGCAAGCATTTAGCATTATTGCGTTATTGCTTGTGCTAGTGGTAGTGCTTTTGGTTGGCTCTTTGTCCTATCATCATCATCTTGTTTATAAAGACAACATAGTCATCGCTTCAAAAGAAAGCAAAGATGAGAGAGATGAGGGTAGCTCAAATGAAGCAAATACTCAAGCAGAATCTAGCCAAATCCAACTATCTACTATACAACAAGAAATATCAGAAGAGGTGTTTGATGAGATAGAGGATAGGCTTTATGACATTATCGTAGCCGTTGACAGTAGCAGAAACTTCACTGAACTAGAGGAGGAGATAACTAGAAAGGCTATGCAAAAGATTGACAAAAACAAACTAGCTAGCCTTACAAAAAAACTAGGCAAGGAATATATTGATGATTTGGAGAGAAAAGGGCACGCAAAGATTCGTATGAAAATCGACAAACGGTATGATGATGACTATGTTGATGAGATAGTTTCTGATGTTTTGCCAAAACTTGTGGCGTATTATAGAGAAGTGGTGCGAAGGCATGTCCTAGATAGGATTTATGCTAGGGTAACTGATGAAGTGCTAGAATCCGTAGCAGATGAAATCCTAGATGAACTTCGCACCGAATACGCCACCAAACTAAAAGAAGAGTCAGAAAGAATGCTTGAAGAAGAAGCAAAAAAAGAAGCAAATCAAAAAAATAAAGAAAATCCAAAAAATAATAGCAAAAGTGATAGCACAAAAGAAAATACTCAAAAAGCAAGCGAGGAAAATAGCCTAGATAATCCAAAGAAAAAACAATCTAGCCTACAAAAATCACAAATGCCACAAAACCAACCAAAAACACGGCTAAATCGACAAAACTAAGTAGAGATTCTCTTGCCATTTATTCGCTCGCAATACTTTGTAGATTCTCCCACAAAAGCGACGAAATTTCTAACCCAGACTCTTGGATTTACACCTTCGCTAGCCCAAAAGACAATCGATAAGGCTAGATTGCGTATCGGCATAGACGCTAGGCAAATCGCACAAAAAAGCGACATACTGCAAGGAATCGTGTGGCTTACGCATTTTTCGCCACATTATTATGAAGCAAGTGAGTTGGTTAAGCCTATTTTTTGCACACAAGATTTTGCGTTATTTGACAAGCCACCAAAGCTACTGACACACCCAAAGGGTAACTTTTTGCATAAAAGCTTGCTTGATTCGATTCGGTTTTTTTGTGGATATGAGGCACAAAGCATTCACAGGCTTGACTTTGAAACAAGTGGAGCGATACTAATAGCAAAGCACAAAAAAGCTCAAATAGCCCTAAAAACCGCACTAATGAATCGTAAAATTCATAAATGCTATCTGGCAAAAGTGCGCGGAGAAATCAAAAATGAATGCCTAATAAATGCACCTATCATCACGCCTACTCGCACTCAAAAAAGCCAAAACCTCTCTATCCGCTCCAAAATAGACTATGCTGCGCTAGAATCTAATGCGACAGAACCTAGCACGCTAGAATCCTCTACACTAGAATCTTCCGCGCTAGAATCAAATACACTGCAATCCACCACAAAAGAAAAATCCTCTAAAAGTGCGATTACACGCGTTGTGCCCATATATTTTGATGGGAAGCATACTTTTATCAAGGCTTTTCCACTCACGGGGCGCACTCATCAAATCCGACTGCATCTAGCACATATAGGACACGCGATAGAAAATGACTTTCTCTATGGGGTAAGTGATGAAGTAAGTGAGAGATATTTAGATGAACTTCGCGTTATTAGGGCAGAATCTACAACCCACGCAAACATAGATACAAAATCCACAACAATGCCAAATGAGAAATCAAATGCAAAATCTAAAGTGCGAGTAGATTCTAAAAAGATTTTCCACACAAATGATGATTTGAGTGAAAATTCTAATGAAAATTTTGGAGATTTTGCAGATAAGGTTTTGGCACTGCATTCTTTTGGTGTGGATTTTTGCTATGAGGGGGTGCGCTATGTGCTATCTACGAAAGTCCCCTCGTGGTGGCAAGCAAGATAGATAAAAAATATAGACAAAATAACAGACAAGACAAACAACACAAAAATAAAAAAGCGTAGATTTTGCTTAAAAAAAACTAAAAGAAAGGAAATCACGGGGAGGGGAAATCTAGTGAGAATGTAAAAAGTCATTTTCCCTTAAGATTTTGCCACAAATGCAACAAAATCTTAGAGAAGTAAAAAATTCTATGCTAGATACTTTTTAGAAAAAATATTGGCGAAAGTTTTTAGCAAAAACTACTAGAAAGTATATTGATAAACAAAAGCTATGATATTGCGCTCTTTCCAAGCAAAATCAAGCCTTGTAGTGTTTCTTTTTGGCAATACTTTGTAGTAAAACTCTAACCTATGCTTCGCACCAAGCGTGAGTGCTGCACCGAAGTTATACGCGATAGTATTTCTGTGATAGTTGGAGCGGAAACTTAGCATTTGAGAAGTAGAATCCCACACATCAAATCTAGCATATCCCACGCCACCAAACACACCAAAATATGAGTAACTATTGGGGAAGTTAAATTCTAGCAAGCCATCAATATTTGCGCTTGACATTGTTTGGGTGCGACCATTGCTAAATGGGGCAAAAGAATCCACATACACTCTAAATCCTAGAGGGCTTTTGCTAGGCTTGCCAAATCCCAAAAAGCTAAAAAATCTCTGATACCCCACACCAAATCCAAATCCAATCTCTTGCTCTCTATTAAAAGCTGTTTTTGGGCGCATACTTCCTGCCATAAAGCGCAGAAAAATACCATTGCGATTTTTTCCAAACGCACGCTTGACTTCGGCATCTCTTTGGGCTTGCTCATCATCGTCATCATATTCATCGTCATCATCGTATTCATCTTGGAGCGCATAGCTCACAGGCTGTTGGCTTATAGGCTCTTGAGATTGAGTAGCTGGGGCTTTTATGGGGGTTTGGGGTTGGAGTGATTGCTTTTCTTTTAGAAATTGTATCTTTGCTTCTAGAGTTTCTATTTCTAGCTGGTCTCTTTCCCTAGATTCTAGCTCTTTTAGCTCTTGCTCTAGGTAAGTTTTTTTGGCTTGCAAACTTTGTTGTGGTAGCTGTGGCGAAGTCTGTGTAGAAGTGCTTGCAGGGTTTGCGCTAGCAAAAGTGGCACTTAGCACACAAGCTAGCACACAAGTAGATTTAAGAATTTTTGATTTTCTCATCTGTTTTCCTTAATCGTGGGGTAGTTTTTATTTTGCTTTTAGCAAATACTTGAGCAAAATAAACGATTTGGATTTTAGCTAAAATGTGTAAAATTTTTATATGTTTTTTTTGAAAGATTTTTAAAATCTCAAAAATTCAAATCAAAAATCTATTTTTACGGATTTTCACAACAACTCTAAATTGCAATTTTTTGCCTAAATCCCTAAAATACTCCAAAATCAAGCCATAAAGATTGCCCAAAAGGCTAGTTGTGGTATAATCTTAGCTTTAGTAGCCAAACATTACACAACGATTGCGCACAAAAACGCTTTTAAGATAAGCGTTTGTTTGTGCTTGATTAGGAGATGCACTATGCTGATTCCGCAGTGGGACGACAAATATAGCGTAAAAAACGAGCATATAGATGAGCAGCATAAGCGGCTTTTTGTCATCGCAAAAAAGGCGGCTGAACTGCTACATAAGCAGGTGGATTCTAGTGAGATAAAGGCTATGCTTGTGGAATTGTTTAATTATATGAAATTTCACTTCCACGATGAGGAAGAATATATGGCAAGTATCAATTATCCACACTTAGAAGAGCACCGCGAAATCCACAAAGATATTGTTTTTAAGATGTCTCATCTAATCCAAAATATCCAATATGATTTCAAGAAAAAGCTAGCCATAATCACGCACGATTGGCTAATAGAGCATATTATGAAAGAGGATATGAAAATCGAGCGGTGGCATAAGCAGCACAAAAAATCCCAGCAAGGCATTACCCAAGAGAATCGCCCTATTTTCTTAGATGAAAAACTGCTAGAGCAAGAGGAAGTGGCGCATTTTTATAGTTGCGATTGTAGGGAGTCTTTCCGTGTGCTAGATAGCGTGCACAAAAAAGCTCAAAGCGGTTCGGTATTTCACTGCAAAAAATGCAAATCAATCATAAAATTTGTGCGAGATGAAGTCCTAGAGGGCTAAGGCAGATGAATAAAAGCGAGCAAAATCCCTCAAAAACTACTAACGCAAAAAACTCTAACGCGACAAATACACAAAAAAGCGATACGCTACCAAAAGGCACACTCCAAGAGAGCACACTATATGTGTTTTCTACCCAACGGTTGATTATGGATTTTTACTCCAAGCATCCACAAGGGCTTATGCCAAAGGCACTAAGCATTGGCGAGTTTTTCAAAAAATCCTACACCATCCCGCACAAAACCCGCATAAATCACAGAATCCAAACTATCATTTTGCAAGGCATTTTGCGTGAAATCATCGAGCAAAAGCCAAATATCACAAATCTTTTGGTGTTTGAAAAAAGTTTTTTGGGCTACTTGGAGGGAAGTGATTTTTTGCTGTATTTGTTTAATGAAATCAAGCAGCACAATATCAAGTTTAGCGATATTCCAAATAGCGATATTTACGCGGATTTCACCGAGCATTTGGCTATCATTGAGGAGATTTTCACTCGCTTTGAGAGCGCGCTACAAAAGGAGCGGTTTTTTAGCGTCCCACAAAAAGATGAGATAGTCATTATTAGCGAGTTTATCCGCTCTTTTGATAGGATAGAGATTTTTATTGATGGATTTTTGAGCCCATTAGAATCCTACATTTTGGAGCAAATAGCCCTTTTTACGCCTCTATACATTCATCTTAAGCTAGATAGATACAACGCCCTGCATTTCCCTTATATTGCCAAAATGCTAGAGCCTAGTAGCCTAGAATCTGGCTTTAGTTACACCATAGAGGTTCAGGCAAGTGAGATTCAGGCAAGAAAAATTCAAGCAAGTGAGAGCCTTGCTTGCCAAAAGATTGAGTGCCAAAGTATCGCACCTAAAAATCTTGCCTGCAAAATTATCCAAAAATCCCCTCTTGCTTCCTTGCCAAGCATTGAAGCATTTGGCTTTGAGCTACGAATAGGGCAGTGTGCGTTTGTGCTAGAAAAAGTGCGCGAGCTACTAGCAAGTGGTGTAGATGGCGAGCAAATAGCTATCATCACACCTAGCAGTGATATTGTCGGGTTTTTTGAACTGCTAGATGAAGCGCGAAACCTAAACTACGCGATGGGCAAGGAGCAATTTGGCGTTTTTGATAAACTAGAATCCTTGCTTTATACAGGACATCAAAAAACAAACCCTAGCGAAAACAGCACTATTTTAGACACCAAAAATAGCACAAAAATTTCACAGCAAAATACCAATCTTTATACCCTAGAATCTATACTAGATTCTAGCGGGATATATGCTGATACTTCCCCAAATATCGCTAACTCTATCCAAGAAATCCTTTTGCAATATACCCAAATCGCTTCTTATATAAACGCCCTAGAATGGCAAGAAGTGGTAGAGGTTTTTTTAGAAGATTTGCACTCTTTGCGAGAAAATGACACAAGCGGTGGAAAAGTGCGGGTGATAGAAGTGCTAGAAACGCGCGGACTTAGCTTTGAGTATGTTTTTGTGCTTGATTGTAATGATGACTTTATCCCCAAAGTCAAAGATAGCGATATGTTTCTAAACACCTTTATGCGCTCAAAGCTAGGTATGCCAACACTAAAAGATAGAGAACAGCTCCAAAAGCATTATTACTACTCACTTTTTTTGCATACACGCAAAGCTGTGTATCTATCCCACACGCAAAATGACGAAACGACAAGGGCAAGCCTGCTAGATGAGCTAAACATAAAAAGCCAAAATGGCGATGAACTCTACGCGCTTTTTCCTAGCCAATCTTTGCCTGCTTTTGTCGATGAGGAAGTCATTTTGCCACGCGAGGATTTACTAGGCAAAAATTTATCAAATAAAGAGGATTTTAGGATTTTTGGAAGTTTGGATGGATTTAGATTTTCGCCTACGAGTTTGTGGACATTTTGCCAATGCAAGCGTAAATTTTACTTCAAATATTTGCTAAAAATTAAGCCACAAGATGAGGAAAATCTATCTATGGAGATTGGCACAAATCTTCATAACGCGCTTTGTCTTGCTTTTGGCAAATACAAAAATACACCGCTAAGTTCAGAAATACTTGAAAAAATCAAGCAAGAATTTGAAGCGAGATTGGGTGAGGGATTTGATAAAAGGGCACAAAGCACGCAAGAACACAAAATCACAATGCAAGAGCGATTTGCATACAAGATAAATGTGCTAGAAATGCGTGGATTTTGGGATAGTGAAGCAAGTAGAATCCAAGATTCACAAGAGATTTTATCGCAGGGTGCGGGCAAAAATGCCTTGTGCGTGCTAGATTGCGAGCGTGAGCTAGAATCTAGCCTACTTCATAATGGAAAAAGATTTTTGCTAAAAGGGAGGATTGATAGGCTTGATATGGACGCGCAAGGGCGGATTTGGATACTAGATTATAAGTATTCGCGGGATAAGGTTGATAAGGCGTATTATAATTTTCAGCTTGCTTTTTATAAACTTTTGGTGGAATCAAGTTTGTTAGATAGTGGATATTTAGGATTTTTGGGCACAGAGTGTGTGGAGGCTTTGGGGCAAGATTTTGTGGGTTTAGAAAAATCTATAAGCAGTGAGATTGCAAACCAAGATAGAAAAGATACTCAAGCAAAAGAATCTGTGGAAAAAGACACTCAAGCAAAAAACTTTGAGGCTGTGAAAGCGGGGCTGTATTTTTTGCGCGAAAATCAAAAGCCTTTTTTTTTACCAAACGAAAATCAAGCTAAAAAGGCAAAAGAGATGATTTTGGAGGCTTTGCAAGATAGTGTAGGCTTACAAGATAGTGTGGATTTGCAAGATAGTGCAAGTTTTGAAGATAGTGTGAAAAAAGGTATAAGCGAGGGTAAAAAAGAGGATATAAATGCCAAAAGTGTTGGCAAGGTGAATTTTTCACTTACTTCCAAGCTACAAACTTGCCGAAACTGCCCATATATCTGGCTATGCAACCGCGCTTAAAAATAACTAAATCTTGCAAAATCACTTACAGCAAAAAAAACGCTTGCTAGCTTAGAAAAGCAATTTTGTCATTAGATTTTGCAATGAGGCTGTATGTTATTTTGTGCTTGTTTTGCACATACCTGCATCATTTGTAAAATATGCAAAGCAAAAAAAATAACTATCGCAAAATAGCAAAAATGCAAAAAAAAACTAGCTTAAATTCGTATAAACCGCTTGCACATCGTCATCTTCCTCGATTCTATCAAGGAGTTTTTCTAGCTCGGTGATTTGCTCCTCGCTTAGGCTAATAGGGCTTGTTGGAATACGTTGTAATGAAGCCTTTTGCACGGGGATTCCTAGCTTCTCAAACCCCTCGCTCAAAGTCCCAAAATCGCTATATTCCCCGATAGCCGCGTATTTGCTAGAAGATTCAGAATCTTCGTTTTCTTCTGCCCTCTCTAGCTCCTCTAGCCCATAATCAATGAGGGCTAGCTCGATTTCCTCCGCGCTTTTGCCCTCTGGCAGGACAAACTCAAACACGCTTTTGCGTGCAAACATAAATTCTAGCGAGCCGTTTGGGACGATTTGCGCACCTTGCGTTTTGTTGAAGTAACTTTTTATGTTGGCAATCGTGCGGGTGGGATTATCCGTAGTGCATTCGATAAAAATCAGCACGCCACCGCTTGCCTTGCCCTCGTAAGTAACCTCGCTAAAGCTCCCGTCCTTGCCACTTGCGCGTTTAATCGCAGCATCGATATTGTCTTTTGGCATATTTTGGGCTTTGGCGTTGGCTATGGCGGTGCGGAGCTTGGCATTCATAGCGGGGTCGCCCCCACCCTCTTTTGCCGCCATTGTGATGACTTTTGCGAGCTTTGGAAACACCTTGCTCATCTTATCCCAACGCTTTTCTTTTGCCGCTCGCCGATATTCAAACGCTCGTCCCATTGTGCTTTCCTTTGTGAAATAGATTTTGAAATTATAGAAAAAATTGGCTTAGATTTTGCTACTTTATAGCCAAAATCTTTATATCGCAGGAATCGCGTGATGACAAAAACGCCACCAAAACCAACCACCCAAAATCATCAAACAACCGCAATGACAACCACAACAACAACTAAGCCTAGCCACACAAAATCCACACTAAAAGGCAAAATCGGCGAGGATAGAGCGTGCGCTTGGCTAGAATCTAATGGTTTTGTTATTTTAGAGCGCAATTTTCACTCACGATTTGGCGAGATAGATATTATCGCTTTGGAAGCTAGCAATATAAATGAGGGCAATGAGTGCGAAGCCTGCGAGGATTTGAAACGCAAAGAAGTTTTAGAGTGCAAAGAGATTTTAGGGCGTGAAGAGGATTTGTGGCGCAAGCTAGATTCTAAAGAATCTAAAAAAGATTTTCTCCTCAATCCCACTGCTTCAAAATCTACCTTGCACTTTATAGAGGTAAAAAGCTATACAAAAGCCGAACCTGCTTATGCTATCACACAAAAAAAACTATCCAAAATCTATCAAAGCATAGAAGCGTATTTTTTGGATACGAGCAAAAAAATCCAAGCAAGCACAAAAGAAGTAAAATCCGCTACAAAAATCACTACAAAATCTAGCACAAAACTTCGCAGAGAATTAGAAAATATTGATTTAGATTCCTTGCCCTATTGTGTCTCGGCAGTTTTGATAAAGGGCGATAAAATCAGCTTTTTATCAAATGTAAGCCAAAATACATAAGCAACAAAATACGATAAAAATTCAGCGCAAAATCTAAAATAGTGGCTTTTTTCCTTTGGTTAGTCGCAAGCGATTTACCTGTATCAGCACCGAGATTACCACTTCAAAAAACTCTCTAGGGATTTCTCTATCTAGTGGTGCGTCTTTGTAGAGGCTTCGTGCTAGAGGTGGGTTTTCGATGATTTCTATGTCGTTTTGTCTAGCGACATCTTTTATGCGGATAGCTAGGTGGTCTATGCCTTTTGCGACTACGCGCGGGGCTTGGTCTTTTTGGCTATCAAATGCAAGTGCTACGGCGTAATGCGTAGGGTTGGTAACGACTACTTGGGCTTTTGGAATCGCACTCATCATTTTGTTCATCGCGTTTTTGCGCATAAGCTGGCGGATTCTGCCTTTTATTTCTGGATTTCCCTCGTGCTGGATAAACTCATCTTTGACTTCTTGCTTGCTCATTTTTAAAGATTTTATGTATTGTCTGCGCTTAAGCGCATAATCAGCTGCTGCCATTAGTGCAAACACCCCAATCATCGAGCCTATCAAAATCAAACATTTGTTGCGCCACCACAAAATTTGCTCTATCGCACCAAGATGAGCTACACCCTCGATTTCGTGCAAAAATAATAACAATATAATGCCACCAACGCCCAAAGCCACAAGCACTTTTAGCGTGATAAGCGCACCATTTGCAAGATTGTGCAAAGAAAAAATACGCTTAAAACCATTTATGGGATTTATCTTGCTAAATTTGGGATAAATCGCCTTGATACTTAGCAAAAATCCAAATTGTGCGACATTGCCTAAAATACTTGCCACAAGTAGCACCAAAAATATAGGCAACAGCATAACGCCCGTAACACTCACTAGATTCCAAAAAATATTTACAACATCAGCTTTTGTCAAATCTGTGCCATTTCCTGTCTGGGGGAAATGCAGGGCATAAGTGTAGATTCCTTTGATTTTGTCAAGCCAAAAAGGAAATAGCAAAAACAGCACACCAAGCCCCACAAGCATAACCACCACTCCGCTGACTTCTGGACTTTTGGCGACATTGCCCTCTTGCTTTGCGCGGGATAGCTTGTGCTGGGAGGGGGCTTCGGTTTTTTCTTGCTCATCTGCCATTTTGTGCCTTTAGATTTTTGGTTGTGAGGGGTTTTTTTGTTTTTTTAGATTTTGTGTCTAAAATGCGTTTTTACAAAAAAGGATTATAGCACAAAGGGTAAAATCTAACCAAAAGATAAAAATCTATGAAAGTCTAAGGTTTAGCATCACGGTATGCCACGCAAAAGTATTGCCTAGAAAGTATTTTTTCTCATTTATGCTAGTATCATCACAGATAAATTCCACCACTTGCAGATTTTCTCCAAAATCTAGCACTTCTTTTGTGATTTGATTTTTTGGGATATTTTCTTTGTGCCTTATGTTTATGATAATAATGCGTGGCTTACTCTCTCTCTCTCTCTCTCTCTCTCTCGTTTTGGATTCTTTCTCAAAAAGTTTGCTAATCTTTTTGCCAAAATCAGCTAGCTCTTCTATGCTATTTCTCCTCCCACAGACAAACGCCACACAATCACAAGCCAAAATCTTAGATTTTAGTCTATCAAAACGGCGTTGCATAGTTTTTCTAAAAGTTGGTAGATATTGATTTAGTGGGATAGATTTGGGAAATGCGTGGATACTTACCATACCCGCGTTGCTAGTAGAGACTACCCATCGTTCTTTAGCACTTTTTTGACTTTCCTCATAGCATTTTTCAAAAAAATCACTAAACCCCACTTCAAAGCAGCGATATGCCTCATTTAAATCATAGCACATCATCCAATCAAGTGGGGAAGATAGCTTGCGTAGCCCGTAGTTTCGCAAGTGAAGTGCTGGCTTGCACGCTTCTCCTAGAGAGATAAACATATCTGCTTGAATCGTGTCTTTTTGGAATCTACAAAAAGCGCGATGAGCAAGCACAAAAGGCAAGCTGCGCACCTTTGCACGCAAGGATTTGCTAGGAAAAAATATAGCAAAAAGCCGACTTAAGCGCAAAGCACACTCTAAATACAACGGATATGAACGCATATTTTTCCTTAAGATTTTTATGTGGTTTTATGATTTTGCTAGATTTTGATTCACTTTGGCGATAAAAGGCGATGAAAGGCTATAAAAGAGGGCAATAAAGCAATGTTTTTGTGAATATTTATGTAAATTTTAAGCCGTGGGAAAATCACAAAAAAAACTTACGCAAAAAAAACTTAAAAATAAAAACTTGCGTAAAATCTTAAAGCAAATTCTTAGTAACTTTGTAGTTCATTGTAGAGACTATCGCGCTCCACAGGGACAAATCCCGCATCTTTTATCTGTGCTATCATCATTTCTTTGCTTATGCCTTTTTTGGATTTTGCTCCTGCTGCGGATTGTATGCTTTCGTTTTCTATCGTGCCATCCATATCATCTGCGCCAAATTCTTGGGCTACAAGGGCGAGATTTGCCCCAAGTGTCGCCCAATACGCCTTGATATGTGGGATATTGTGCAAAATGATTCTAGCGATAGATAAAGTCTTTAGGATTTCTTGTCCGCTAAGTGGTTGGGGTAAGTTTAGGTAGTTGTTTTCGCGCTGATAGAGTAAGGGGATAAATGCGTTAAATCCGCCCTTTTTGGATTCTACGATTTGTGTGTCGCATTGTGTATCTCTAAGCCTTAAAATATGGTCTATGCGGTGGATTCGCTCCTCAATATGCCCAAAAAGCATTGTGGCGTTGCTCATTTTGCCAAGTGAGTGCCAATATGAGTGGATTTCTAGCCAGCGCGTGCTAGATACTTTGCCACTACATAGCTTTTTGCGGATTTTTTCATCAAAGATTTCAGCCCCACCTCCCGGCATAGAATCCACACCAGCTTTTGCCATATCTTCTAGCACTGCTCGGTAGTCTTTACCAAATCTACGACTAAGGAAATCCACTTCCGCAGCAGTCATTGCTTTTAGGTGGATTTTTGGTGCGGCTTTTTTGACTTCGCTAAAGCACTGCATATACCATTCATAAGCATAATGTGGGCTGTGAGCAGAGACGATATGCACTTCTTTTGCCCCGCGGGATTGTGAAGCGACCGTTTGGGCGACTACTTCTTCAATCGTCATTTGATATGGATTTGGATTTCGCCTGCTTGCAGAAAACGCGCAAAACTTACACACATCAGCGCAGATATTTGTGGGATTTATATGGCGATTCATATTAAAAAACACTTTGTTTGCGTATTTTTGCTTACGGATAGAGTTTGCTGCCTCACCAAGCGTGAAAATATCGCACTCATACAAGCGCACTAGCTCGCTTGCAGAGCATTCTTTCCCTGCTAGGACTTGCTCTAAGATAGTGAGTGGATTTGCTGAAGTGGTTGAAATATTTGCAGTGTTTGTGGTGTTTGTCGCACTCATTTACTCTCCTTATTTTTTTGCCTTAAATCTTTGCCTTATTTTTCTGCTTTAGTTGTTTTGCTTTTTGTCTTGTGGTTGATTTGTTTGTGTTTTTGTTTAGTCGTGTTTAGTTTTTGCGCTTACCACACTTGCATTTGAGCTTTTGCGCTTTGGTAGAAATTCCCCGCTTTCCCCTCAATCTCATACTCAAGCCCAAATCCATATTTTACCGTAGCGATTCCACTTCGCTTCACAGAGACATTTTCGTAAGAATCCTGCGAGATGGGCAAGCTACCCACGCTTACGCTTGAGTGAGGTGGAATCTTGCGTGAGAAACTTTGCTCAGAGATTAGATTTCCATTCATATACAGCGCACCATAAGTGATAGTGATAAAGGATTCTGTGAGGTTTTGCACCATTATATTTACACTTCCAGAGCCCACACGAAATGGCGTGGTGCTAAGCAAAATATGCTTATTTTGCGCCTGCATACTTGGCACGCTTACATTTGAGAGCACATATCTTGCGGGTGTATCCCCAGCACTATTTGTGATAGTGATGTCAGCACCATAGCTCAAAAGAAGCGAAATCATTTGCGAGTTGCGCAAAGCTACGGCGTAGTGCAAAGCGGTATTGCCACGAATAGAATCCCTAATATTTGGATTTGCCCCCGCTTTTAGTAGGATTTGAGTGAAGTTTAGGTTGTTGAACTGCACGACTTTGTGCAGTGCTGTTTCCCCGTGAGAGATAGCATTTACTTTTGCCCCACGCTTTAGTAGGAGGTATAAAATATCAGTGTTGTTTTTGCGCGAAGCGTCATAAAGTGGCGTGCTTCCTCGAAGTCTGCTATTTACATTTGCGCCCAAATCCACTCCCTTGCGGACATCAGCGTAGTTGTTTGAAAATAGCAAATAATCATAGCGATTTGCACTAAGAGTGCTAAAAATCCCCCCACACAGCACAAAGGCAAAAAACAATCTAAAAAAATTATTTCCCATCTAGATTCTCCTTAAAATTATGTGTCTATACACAAATGCTATAATCTATCATATCGGGATTCTTTCTAAAAATTTACAAAATCTAAAAACTAACCAAAGTGTTTATGGCTAAGGGATTTTATCTTTTGGAAAGTAGCTTTGAAATCCACGCCAAAAGTCCTACACTCGCTAATAGTAGTGAAAAAATTGGTATCGCCACTATATCTAGGGATAAGGTGTATGTGTAAGTGCTCGGGGATTCCAGCTCCTGCGCTTTTGTGGATATTTAGCCCCATATTTACGCCTTGTGCGCCATACTCCTCTAGAAGTGCGACACCTTTTTGGGATAGCGTTTGGAGGTGTAGCCACTCTTGTGTGCCTATCTGTGTGGGCGAGGCTTGGTGCTCGTGGGGGATAATGAGAAAATGAGCGGGCGTGTATGGGTAGCGATTCATCACACAAAAGCACAGCTCATCGCGATAAAAAACGAAATTTGCCTCATCATCGCTTGGGTTTAGGCTGATAGCACAAAATGGGCAACCTTTTTCCTCGTTTTCAAAATACTTCGCTCGCCAAGGTGCATAGATTTGCTGCATTTAGAGAATCCTTTGTTTTGGTTGTGTTGGAATCATTGGCGCAAAATTTTAAAGATTTTGCCAAATCTTGCTAGCAATATTTAGCAGGAAGCTAACAAGATTTTTAAGATTCCAAAGTTTTTGATGTTTAGAAAATCCCAAAGTCAAAAACAAGGATTTTACCTTATTTTTTTATATGAATCACTACGACTTAAGTAGCAAACATAAAAAACTAAGCACAAGAATCTTGTGTAATAAAAAGTGCAAAAAGTCAAAAACAAGGCTAATTAAGAAAGTAAGTAGTGCTGTTGGTGGCAGTAAGGAATGGCTAAGTATAAAATCTATGCAGAGGATTTGGCGGCTAAAAACTTAGTGATAGGCTCAAAAACCATTCATTGCCGTGAGATATGACATATTTTTGCCGAAAAAGTGTTTCGCTTTTGGGGTCGTTTTGGCGCACATTGCCAGCATTACAAGTATTACCACTCATCGTGCAATTTCGTCCATTATACCCATACCACCGCTCTGCTGCTATATTATAAAAATTGTGCTTGTAGCCAAAATTTACTCGAAAAAATCGCGTGATATATGCTGATACTCCATAGCGCAAAAACGCCCCACTGCCAGAGGCAAAAAACGCATCATAAAGATTGCTACTTTTTCCTTGTGCTGCTAGCTCGTTTTGCCACGATTTATCGCTACTATCGCCTTGAGAAAATCGCCCAAACTCCACTCCACCACCAAAAAATCCACCGATTTTTAGATATGCTATGCGATTTTTCCACCACGATGATTTGGCATTTACTGCTTTGCGAAGCCAATAATCAAACGGAGCATTTACAATGATGTCCCCACCAAAGCCAAAAGTCATAAATGTGCCATTATTTGCAAGAGTGCCTTGCAAGTCTTTGCTAGGCAGTGGTGTTTGTGCAAATGTAAATTTGTCATTTGTCGGGGTGGTTGGATTTGGGTTTATGGTGTCAATCCCACCACTTGGGACATTATTTGTGCTTGTATCGCGACTGCTAGAGATTAGCTCGCCTAGCCCGCCATTTTTGGCACTCACTTCGCCAAATAATCGAATGCCAAGAATATCAAATCTATCAAAATAATGCTCTATGCCTATCTCTATGGCATAGCCTTTGCCTAGTGCGCCTTGATAGCTTGCACTTGTGGTGTCGCCACGACAGAGCTGGGCTGGGCAGGTGGCGACTTCTTTACTCATAGAGTTGGTGTTTTGGGTGGCAGTGGAGCTAGAGCTTACAACACCATTGCTTATATACAAGCGGAGCAAATCCCCGATAAGTCGTGGTGGTTTTTGCTCGATGGGTATTTTTTCGTCCGATTCTTCATAGTCTTGGGAGTAGTATTGGATTCTGTCTATGGAGTCTTGGGCTAGGGCGTCTTTTTGGGCTTCTTGTTTTGTTTCTTTTTGGGATTCTTTGGAATCTTGCGCGGTTTTTTGTGTGGTTTTTAGATTTTTGCGGGTAGGGCGGGTATTTTTGCTTTTTGTGGTTTTTTCATCTTTTATTAGTTTTGGGTATCGTGTTGTTTTTGATTCACTATTTGGTGCGGCTTGTAGCATTTGTATGCCTACAAGCATAGCTAGCAAAGCAAAAGATACACTACTTATCTCATACTTTTTGCTTATTTCACTTATTTTGCTTACTTTGCACACTTTTTGCATTCCACGCATTTTACACACTCTTTTTGTTTAGCTCTACAAAGGCTTGAAAATCCGCCTTTATGCGCGATTCATCAAAAAACTCCTCTATCGCTTCGCGCATAGATTTTGGCTCGCTTATGTTGTTTGCTACATTTCTAAAAGCACTCGCACCCTCCTCGCCTTTGGCATAAGCGTGCAGATTTTTGCGAAACATTATCGCCCCGCGCTCGCCATAAAAATCAATCATCGCATCAAAATGCTCTAGCACAATCTCGCGTTTGATGACATTTGGTAGCTCATCGCTACGCTTGCCTTGCTTTATCTGCCAAAAAATCCACGGAGATTTTAGCGCGGCTCGCCCTATCATCACGCCATTTGCACCCGTGAAATCTAGCACTTCTTGCGCTTTTTTGGGAGAATCTATCTCACCATTTGCGATTAGTGGGTGGCGCAAAACCTGCTTCATATTTTCTAGGGCTTGGTAGTCTATTCGCTCCTTTTTGTAAGCATCGGCTTTTGTGCGGGCGTGAACTACGACAAAATCTACATTTGCGTCATTTAGTGCGTTTGCGATTTCTAGGGGAATCTTTTTGTCAAATCCTAGCCGAACTTTCACACTTGTGTAGCGGGCATTGGTGCGCTCTCTAATGAGATTTAGGCATTTTACAAGCAAGTCTAGATTTTTTAGCAGTCCGCTTCCATTGCCGTGATTTGCGACTTTGGGGGCTGGGCAGCCGCAGTTAAAATCTAATATGTCTATGTGGTTTTTGTTTATTTCGTTTTGCTTGTTTAGCACTTCTATGGCTTTGCTTAGCACTTCGGGTTTTGAGCCTGCGATTTGGACAGAAAAGGGCGTTTCATTGGGGGATTTGGCTAGCATTTTTAGTGTCTTTGCGCTACTAAACGCTAGGGCGTGGGAGCTTATCATCTCACTAACGGTAATATCTACGCCAAATCGCTTGACTACCTTGCGAAATGGCAAATCTGTATATCCTGCAAGTGGAGCTAAAAATAATAGATTTTCAAAAATTATGTCTTTTTGCTCTTGTGGTGTTTTTATCTTGGGCATATTTTGTCCTTAAAATCTAAAAAGCCTTGATTTTGCTAAAAGCCTTAAAAGTCATCGTTGTGTAAGCAAAATTTATACGAAATCTAAAATCTGCGTAAAATCCTAGCATAAAAGCGAGAATCTAGCACAAATCTAGTGCAAATATGAAAAAGGCTTAACAATTTTATGACATAATCGCACACTTGCTTTATGTGCTTTTGGGCAAATTTAAGGTAGCAAAAACAGCGCTTGAAAATCTAAAACTACTCAAAATCCATAAAGATAAAAGCAAAATCTCAACTTGACAAAATCACAATTTGAAAGGATAAACCAAATGAAAAATCTAGCAAAAATCGCCACAAAAGGCGTAGCAAAAATAACAAAAAGTATGACAAAGGGCTTCATCGCTACATTTGTAGCAGTGCTTGGCATAGCAGGGCTAGGTGCGCTATTAAGTGGCTGTGGCGATGAGGCACGCACACTAGAATCCATAAAAGCAAAAAATGAGCTTATCATCGGCGTATTTGGCGATAAACCACCATTTGGCTACATAAATGAGCAAGGGCAGAATGTAGGCTTTGATGTGTATGTGGCTAAGCGACTTGGCAGAGAGCTACTAGGTGGCGATGAGGGTGTGAACTTTGTGCTTGTCGAGGCGGCAAATCGGGCAGAATTTTTGCGCTCAAACAAAGTCGATATAATGATGGCAAACTATACCAAAACACCAGAGAGAGCGCAACAAGTGGATTTTGCTACTCCATATATGAAAGTCGCGCTTGGTGTGGTAAGCCAAGAGGGCAAAATCATCAATGTATCACAGCTAGCAGGCAAAGTCCTAATCGTAAATAAAGGCACGACAGCGGATTTTTATTTCACAAAAAATCACCCTGAAATCAAGCTACTAAAATTTGAGCAAAATACTGAAACCTTTGCTGCGCTAAAAGACGGCAGAGGCGATGCGCTCGCACACGACAACACACTACTTTTTGCTTGGGCAAAAGAAAATCCTAGCTATGCAGTGGGGATAAAAAAGCTAGGCGAAGATGATGTAATCGCCCCTGCGGTAAAAAAGGACAACAAAGAGCTACTAGAGTGGATAAACAATCAAATGGAGATTTTGGCAAAAGAGGGATTTTTTACCGAAGCATATAATCAAACGCTTGCTCCTGTATTTGGCGATGATATAAAGCCAAGCGATGTGGTGTTTGAGTAGGGGTTGATATTTTTTTGTTGCGTGGGCAATATCAAAAATTGCCTCGCAACGAAATCGTAGCAGGGCTTATGAGAGATTTTAATTGAGAATTTTATTGGGTTTATTAAAGCACTTGCATAAGCTAAATCTAAACTAGGTTATTTCTTAGATTGAAGCGATTTTATCTCCATTTTCTAGCATAAAATCTTGCAATAATAAAAAAGCCAAGAATATAAAAACACAAATAAGGATTTTGTAAATGAAAAAACTTCACCAAGACACACTTCTAATCCACGGTGGTGAGTGCATAGATGCTACCACAGGTGCGGTAAATTTCCCTATTTATCAAACTTCCACTTATGCACAAGAATCACTAGGCAAGCACAAAGGCTATGAGTATTCGCGCACGGGCAATCCCACTAGAAGTGCGCTAGAGCGACTTATCGCCGAGCTAGAAGGTGGGGTAGCTGGCTTTGGTTTTGCTTCTGGTATGGCGGCTAGTAGCTGTGTGTTTAGCCTTTTTTCTCGTGGGGATAAAATCCTAATCTCAAGCAATGTCTATGGTGGGACATTCCGCGTGCTAGATAAGGTATTTGCGCGTTTTGGCATAGAGTATGAAATCATTGATATGCGTGATGAAAACGCACTAGAATCTAGCTTGCAAGGAGGCAAAAACCACATAAAAGCACTATTTTTAGAAACCCCTGCAAACCCTCTAATGACCGTTACTTCCATAGAGAGCGTGGCAAAAATCGCAAAAAAACACGAGGTTTTATTGATAGTGGATAATACCTTTATGACACCGTATTTGCAAAAGCCACTAGAGCTTGGAGCGGACATTGTGGTGCATTCTGCGACTAAGTATCTAGGTGGGCATAGCGATATAGTCGCGGGCTGCGTGGTGGTTGGGGATAAAGAGCTAGGAGAGAGAATCGCATTTTTGCAAAACTCTATCGGTGCGGTGCTTGCGCCATTTGATAGTTTTTTACTGATTCGAGGGATAAAGACTTTGGGCGTTAGAATGCAGCGACATTGTGAAAATGCGCTAAAAATCGCGCAATACTTGGAAGAAAATCCTGCCATAGGAAAAGTGTATTATCCATTGCTAGAATCAAGCGGGGATAAAGCTACCCAAGAATCCCAAGCACGCTGTGGTGGTGGAATGATAAGTTTTGAGCTAAAAGGTGGCTATGATTTTAAGACATTTTTACAATCCTGCGCTCTTATCCCACTAGCAGAATCGCTAGGTGGTGTAGAATCGCTTTTGTGCCACCCCGCAAGTATGACACACGCCTCTATCCCAAAGGAGATTAGAGAGAGTGTCGGCATAAAAGAAAGCCTTATCCGCTTATCAGTAGGCATAGAAAATGTCGATGATTTAATCGCGGATATACAAAACGCGCTAAACAAAAGCAAAATCTAAATCACACAAAAATCTATGCAAAAAGCATATATAAATCACAAAATAAGGATACAAAATGCTTATACACTCTATAACTCAAGCTGTGAGAGATACGCCACTTTTGGAGCTAGCACACATAAAAGTGCCAAATGGAAATAAAATCTATGGCAAATGCGAGTATGCAAACCCAGCAGGTGGGCTAAAAGACCGCACGGGAATCTATATGATAGAGCAAGCCCAAAAAAGTGGAATCCTAAAAGAAAATAGCGTGATAGTCGAAGCCACAGCGGGAAATACGGGGCTAGGGCTAGCCCTAGCTACGCTACACACGCCTTATCGGTTGATTTTGGTTATCCCAGAGCATTTTTCCAAACAAAAGCAATCCCTTATCCGCGCACTTGGTGCAGAAGTGATAAACACACCGCAGGAGCGGGGCATACAAGGCGCGCTTGATAAGGCAGATGAGCTACTCTCACAGATTCCAAACGCGCTTTCTCTAGGGCAGTTTGAAAACGGAGATAATCCAAAAGCGCATTATTTTCACACAGCGCGTGAAATCTACTCCGAGCTAAATGGAAAAATCGACTACTTCATCGCAGGTGCGGGTAGTGGAGGGAGTTTTAGCGGAATCGCAAAGTATCTAAAAGAGCAAAATCCTAGCATAAAAACGATGCTTTGCGACCCGCTAGGCTCGCATATCGGTGGGTTTGGCAAAGAAGATGAGGGTGTTTGCTCTCATATTGAGGGGATTGGCAACAAAACTACGCCAAAGACAATGGATAGCACTCTAGTTGATAAAGTGCTAAAAATAAGCGATACAGAAGCGATAGAGGGAGTGAAAATGCTCTCACTAAAAGAGGGTGTGCTAGCAGGAATCTCATCGGGTGCGTGCCTTATGGCTGCGCTAAAGCTCGCAAATGAAGTTTATGATTCTCATATTGTTACGATTTTTGCCGATAGACTAGAGAGATACATTGATGAGAGAGGTATTTTTTAGGGTGGGGTTTAGATTTTGCCTGATTTTGCTTGCTTAAAATTTGCTAGAAAAAAGTGAAGTTTTTAGCTTTTTTTACTTAATTGCGGATTTGTATTTCACACAAAAAGCCAAAAATACAAAAATAAGCGTTATCTAATCAAATATTTTTGTTTTTTTGGCACAAATTTTAGAGAGAATTTAGCCGTGAAAATAGAGTAATGAAAATAGAGTAATATAGAAAAAACTTTTAAGGAGAATTAAGAATGCAAGACACGCCAGAATTTGCCCAAATGCAAACGCTACTTTTTCCACTACTTGCCTGCGGGGTATTTGTCTTAGTTCATATTGTGATTTATTTTTTGCTTGTGCGCTCTATCTCTCATAGGCAGTGGCTATCTCGCGTGTATGCGTGCATATTGTGGGGAAATATGTTGCTTTGTATCGGCTATATGTGGATGCGCTCCTTTGCTATCGCTCCGCAATGGTTGTTTTTTGCTATGTCTATCTCGGTAGGCGTGGCGTTTTCTTTCCTTATCGCAGCATTTATCGCAGCATTTATCAATATCACATTATTTATCTTTCGCAAGCCACAGCACCTAACCACCAAAGTCAAGCGCACCATAGTAGCCCTCTGCTTTGTGTATAGTGGATATGCCTTGTATCACGGGCTAGAGCAGCCACTTATCAAGCGAGCAAGCCTTGAGCTAGAGGGATTAGAAAAACCCCTTAGGGTAGCCCAAATCAGTGATGTGCATATCGGTGGGCTTATCGATAGCACGCGCACAGCTCAAATCGTGCATTTACTAAATGGCGAAAATCCAGACATTATCGTTATCACGGGGGATTTTATCGACACAAAGCTAGAAAACGCTCTAGAGAGTTTGGATATTTTTAAGGCATTGAGGGCGAAATATGGCGTATATTATGTGCTTGGCAATCACGAGTATTTATACGATATAGATTCTATCATTGCTACGCTAAAAAACCTAAATATCACGCCACTTCTAAATGAAACGATGATAATTTGGCGCAAGGTAGAATCTAGCAAAAGAGAGAAAAAGCCATTTGTAAATTTATCGGGGATTACAGATTTGATGGGGAATCGTATGGGGATTTATCGCCCTGATTTTGCCGCTGCACTCGCACATAGAGAGATAGACATTCCTACGATATTTTTGACTCATCAGCCAAAAGCGATTGAATACCTAAACAAACATCAACTTGAAAGCATTGATTTTATTTTTAGTGGGCATACGCACGGCGGGCAGATTTTCCCTTTTTCTCTTGCTGTGTTGCTTCAGCAGCCGTTTTTAAAGGGTCTACACAAAATCGATGGTGGAGGATATATCTATGTAAGTCAAGGTGCGGGATTTTGGGGACCACCTATGAGGGCGTTTAGCGATGGCGAAATCGCCGTGTTTGACTTCATACCACCAAAATAATATACTCACTTCAATATTTAGCTTAAATAAGATACAATACTTCAGTTGTTGCTTTTAGTTGTATTGAGATTGGAGAGATTTCACTAAAAGCGACAAAATCAAAAAGTCAGCTACAAAGGATACAAATGCTAGATTCTCAAACGCCACCCAAAAATAGCCTAAAAGCCACCGCCACAAACGAAGTCAAAATCACGCGTTCGCTAAAATTTAGAAGCGATTTTGGCGAAGTAAGCTATGATGTGTATGAGCCTGTTTTTGCCCAAGAGTCCAAATCGCCTATATATCTTGCCCAAATCGCACACGGAATGGTAGAGCACAAAGGGCGATATGAGTGGGTGGCAAAAGAGATTGCCAAAAACGGCTTCATAGTCGCAGTAAGCGACCATAGAGGGCACGGCGATAGCACAAATGGCGATGAAATCACGCTAGGGTGTATGGGGGAGGATAGTTTCCAAAAATCTGCTTATGATTTATATAAACTCACTTGCTTGCTAAAAGAGCAATACAAACCTCAAAAAGTCGCTCTTTTGGGGCATTCTATGGGTTCTTTGCTTGCTAGGCGGTATCTTATGCTATATGGCGATAGCTTGGACGCGCTGATTTTGAGTGGCTCTCCTAGTGCTAGCAAGGAGCAAAAAGAGCTAAAATGGGGGATAAGGCTTGCAAAGCTGTTTTGCTTTTTCAATGCGGGGCAGCTCGGCGGAAAAGTGATAAACAAAATCCTTTTTGGTGGATTTAACAAACGATTTGCAAAGCAGGGGGACAAAACAGGGCTAGGCTGGCTATGCGCTGATGAAGCGGTGGTGCAGGGCTATCTCGCTGATGAAAAATGCCGTTTTCACTTTGATGCGCAGAGCTTTTTGCATTTGTTTGAGGGAATGCAAGAAGTCTATGGCGCGTATCCATATCCGCAAAAACCGCATTTGCCGATACTTTTTGTAAGTGGTAGTGATGATGCTAGCGGGGAGTTTGGAGCGGGCGTGCAGAGGGCTAGAGAGCATTTGCGTTTCCAAGGATTTGATGATGTGGAAATGCTACTATACAAGGGGGCTAGGCACGAAGTGCTAAATGAGCGTATAAAATCTCAAGTGCTAGAGGATATATTGCTATGGCTAAGCGTGAAAGGATTTTAAAAAATCTTAGATTTATAAATACTTTGTAGAAAATCCGTGCTTTTAATGTGCGGGGCTTGTTTTTGTCGCGTGTGCTAAAAGCTAGACTACCTCACAAAGCGAATGCCTAGCCCTATTCTATGCGCGTAGGAGTTGTATTCATAGAGAGTATATCTCCATAGCCTACAAAATACTGCATATACAATCCGTAATATTCATTTATTTTGTAAGTGTAGCTGGTGCGGAAATATGGTGTAGAGTGGCTTTTGGCAATGCTATAAGGTGGCTGCAAAACTCCTAGCAATCCACCTAAGCTAAAATCTGCCAAGTGATTACCATATCGCATATTTACCTTCGCTTCAAAGCTGCCTAAGTATTTGTAAATATCTAGGTTTTCTTTGTAAAATCTAGTCGGCACGAATGCCTCCATATCAAACCCCCAATGCTTGTTAGAAAATCTTGCCTTTAGGATAAATCTATCGCTTCCCCTACTTCTATCTGCCACACCACCTTGTGCTTTGTCTATCTCACCATTGCTGATATGCCGCCACCCAAAAGTGATTTCTGTAAGGCTAAATCTATCGCCTTGCTCAAAATCGCCTTTGTGTCGGTTTTTGTGGCGGTATGTAAGTAAAAATTCGGGCTGAAAGTCATTATCTCGCATAGGCGAGCTAGCTTTTTCATTAAAAAGCTGGAAATAAAATGTATTAGTAAAAGCAAGGTAGAAAATCCAATTTTGGCTAAAAAATTTTGGAATAATAGGTGCGCGAAAACTAATTTGTCCTTTTAGCTCCCCACGCAAATATTGTGGATTTCGCATTGGTGTTAGATTATAAACATACAAAAAGTATGTATCACGCCAATTTTCAATCCACAAAAACGCACTAATATCTTTAGGGCGAGGTATAGCATAAGGAGTAGAATCTGCAAAATTTCTAAAATCCGTGTAGTTTTGTTGTTTTGTAGGATTTGCAAAATCTATGGCGGAGCGTGGCGCAAAATCTGTGAGGTAGTCTGTGCTTGATTGTTTGCAAAAATCTGTGTGAGATGAGATAATGGACTTTGCGCAAAGTTTTGTATATTCTAAAGCTATAAGTATATTTATGCTAGCCGTTGTTATGATTGCTAAAATGACTAGGGATACTTTTGCACATAAGCGGGTGTGGCTTGGCTTTTTAAAGTCCCCCTCCCGCAGCACGAGTGGGGTTTGGGGGTGGGTATCTTTTGCATTAGAAAAAGCATAGAAAGATTCGTCATTACTAAAGAAACTACGGCTTCGCCTTGTTTTGCCACGCTCGCTTCGCTCGCTCGCAATGACGAAAATGCCATATTCACTAGCAGTTGTTGGCTTTACTTGAAGTGCGGAAGTGGTATCTACCCACCCCCTTACCCCCTCCGCAAAGGAGGGGGAACTGATTGATTCGCCACCACTTGCGCTAAGGGAGGGGGAATAAGTGGAATCGCCACCTGCAAGGGAGGGGGAACTGATTGGGTTGCACTCGTTTGCAATAGAATCAACTTTGTTATATTGTCCTGCATTTGCTTTGTCATATTGAGTTTTCGTAGAAACCGAAATATCCAAAGGATTTTGCACATTTGCGTTTGCATTTTTGGGTACTTCGCTTCGCTCAGTATGACAATCTAGTCGTGAGCTACTCTCTCTCTCTCTCTCTCGTTTAGGTGAAATTTTTGCATTGCAAGTCCTTTGCATCTTATGTATTGTAGAATCGCAAATTATATAAGACAAAAATATATCAATAGCTTATAAAACTATATGCGTTATTGTTTTTAAAGCACAAAAAGTTTGAAGCAAGATTTAGCAGGATTTTGATAAAAATCAAAAGCGATTGCCTAAAAAATATTTAAAAATTTCTAAGTGTAACTATTTGTAGCTTATTTATGAATTTTTGCGCTTTTATGGGGGCTTTGTAAGTCTTATTTTACAAAGTATTTTTATTTTTTATAGCATTATGAGAATCCCTGATTTTAAGCAAATATCGTTATCTGCGCAAGCTATAAAAATTCTCAAAAAGTGCTACATTATAGGAATAAAATAAGAAATTGTTTTATAATCATATCTTTGAATTTTTTTGGCATAATTCGCATACAAGATACAAAATTTAAGGAGTTTTTATGAGATTTTGTGGCTATAAGTCATTGGTATTTTTGAGTATGATTAGCGTATTTGCTAGTGGGATTGCACTCGCTGATAACACAAACAACACAACTGCAAACAGAGATAGCGGGGGGGGGGGGCGATTCTTGCGCCCAAATATGATTCCAAAGTGCAAGATTCAAACACTCCCGACACAAAGCCACAAAAATCAACAAAATCACAAGACTTACAGGCAAAAGATTTAGGCAAAGTAGTTGCCAAAGGCTACAAAGACGCAGGACTAGAATCTAGGGAGCGATACCAAAGCAGTGCGGGGGAAATCTCACGCAGTATGCTAGAGTCAAGCCCAAATGGAAATGGCGATATTACCTCTATCCTAAAGATTTTGCCAAATGTGCAGTATGACACAAGGCAAAATTCTAGCTCGACACCGGGCGAAATCAACCCTGCAAATATATCCATAAGCGGTGGGCTTTATTATCAAAATAATTTCCAAATCGATGGGTTTAATATGAATAATGACTTAGACCCTGCGGCAGGAAGCTATGGCAATTATAATCCCGTAGCTACTACCGCACTACCCGGGCAATCTCAAGGGCTAAATATCGACACTGCCCTGCTAGAGTCAATCTCTGTGCAAGATAGCAATGTAAGTGCGGCGTATAGTGGATTTACAGGTGGTGTGATAGAGGCAAAAACAAAAAGAGCTAGGAAAAAATTTGGCGCAAATATCAGCTACCAAATCTCACAAGGCAATGCAAATCCCAAAAACTTCAGCCTTACAAATTATCATATTTATGGTGGCGCAAATGGCGATGGGCTAAATAACTTTTTAGCCGCAGATGCCACAGGGGGACATCCGCAGTTTGTCAAGCACTCTATCCGCGCTAGCTTAGAATCCAAAATCACCCAAAAGCTAGGCATAGTCGCTAGCTTCACCACCACGCAGAGCTTTATCCCGCTAAATTCTGGCTCTAGCTCCTATCTAGCTGCCACGCTTGATGAGAAGCGCAAAACCCAAAAACGCCAAAACTACAACTACTTCTTAAAAGCAAGCTATGACATAACGGACAATCTAACACTAGAAGCAAGCTACGCTTATGCGCCAACTTATAGCAACTACTTCATAAGAAACACCAAAAATTCTAGCTTTGATATGCTGAGTGGCGGACACCAAGCGGGACTAAAAGCACTTTGGAAAAATAGGGCTGGATTTTTGGTAGCACAAAGTAATATAAACTATATGGATAGCTCACGGATAAATAGCGAGGTAAATTATCTAGGCTGGAGGGCAAGTGAGGAAAAAAACTGGACAAACAACTTACAAAGTGGCACGGTAAGTGAGGGCGGCTATGGCAATGTCGACACAAAGCAAATCAATTTAAATGTCAAAATAGCACAAGATTTTGAAACGCTAAGCCTAAAGGTGTGGGAAAATCGCTTCAGTATAGGGCTAGACTCTGGCTATGTAAATGCCTACTATGAGCGAATGGAGGATATGCTTTTTGGTGGGACTGCGTGGCTAGCTCCGCTAAGTGCGGGGCAGACTTGCCTAAGTGGGGATATATCTTGTAGTGCTTCAAAAGTGTATTATTCAAATGGTAATTGGGCAAATAATAATGGGCAGTATGCCTACCGACTAAGCTACTACAAGGCTGGGAAAATCTCGCTAGATTCACTAAACTTTGGCTCGTGGATAGAAGATGATATGAGGTTTGATTTGCATAAAGCAGGGGAGATAAATGCTAGGGTTGGCTTAAGGCTTGATTTTGATACATATATGAGCAAAGCTACGCTATCGCCTAGATTTTCGCTAAACTATGTCCTGCCGTGGAGTAAGTGGGGTAGGGGGAGAGATTTTGCTACGCAGCTTACATTTGGTGTATCTCGCTACTACGGACGCAATCTTTTTGCCTACCGACTAATGGAGGAGCGAAGCTCACTGCAATATAGCCTAGCAAGAAGTGATGCAACCAAATCGTGGCAACACGACATAATGGCAAATGAGGCAAACAAAAAAGCAAACTGCTACAATCAAAGTGATTGCTTTAGCCAAAACAAAAACGACACAAATTTCAAAAAAATGCGCGTGCCATACTCAAATGAGCTAATGGGCGGAATCGTGCAGCATCTCTACGCCCTACAAATAAGCGCGAAGTATATCTATCGTGGTGGTAGAGATGAAATCCGCAGAATGTGCCAAGCACCCGATGGCTCTATCAGCTCATATAATTGCGCTAGCAATGTCGCAGGGCTTACAAGCGATTTGCGCTATGTGTATACAAATGAGGGGCGAAGCGATACTGATGTGATAAGCCTAGCAGTGCAAAATCACAAAAGCCTAGATTTCGGTGGCGTGAGAAATCATATTTTATTTGCGTTTGATTGGAGTAATGTGCGTAGAAACTATGAGGACTACACTAGCTCTATCACGGAGGGCGAGCTAGCAAATGAGTGGATATACTACGGCGGGCAGGTAATCCAATACGCAAATCGCCCTGCGACAAACTTCACTCGCCCCTATACGATACGACTAAACACCACCACTAGCTTTCTCATTGGCAAATTTAAATGGCTGTGGAATAACTTTTTTCGCGTGCGAAGTAGCTACAATGCTATGGCAAGCATAGGCGAACGGACACAACGATTTACCGAAATAAAAGCACAATACCCCCAAATCACAGCTGCATTTGAAAAATATCGCGTGCCTGCTAGCTTTAATTGGGATATGAGAGTGGGGTTTGAAGTAGGCGTGTGGAAGTCAAACACGCTCTATGCAAATCTAGACATAATAAATGTCTTAGATAACCAAAATCTAATGATAGCTTCGGCTACTTATACCAATAGTGCGGGGCTAACTGCTGTGCCTGTATATGAGCTAGGTAGGCAGTTTTGGGTGCAAGTGGGATATAAGTTTTAGGATTTTTAGATTTTTAAGCCAAGTTTTGATTAAAATTTTAGATTTTCCACCATTTGTTTGTGTATGGTTTTGTGCTGCTTTTTTGATTTGTGTCTATTTCACTCTTATTTATTTCGCGTGCTTTTATTTCGTGTGTTCTGTCCTCCTCCCACAATGGCACAATCTCGCCAATCATCGGCGTAAGTAGCCCAAAATCTATCTTGCCATTTTTGCGTGCGTTTTCATAAAGTGTGCTTATGCTCTCTAGTGGTTCGCTCCATTTGTGAGTGGATAGCTTAAACTTCGAGTTGTGTATCGGCACGGCGACTTTTGTGTGCAAGTCAGCGCAGGCTTGCAAACTTTCATTTGGAAAAAGGTGGATTTTTGCCCACTGAAAGCTGTATTGCCCATTTTCGATGAAAGATATATCAAAGCCACCCATAGCCTCTCCTATGTCTTTGAAATGCTCTCCATATCCGCCATCTCCACTTAGGTAGATTTTTTTACTTTGATTTTTTAGGCATTCTATGCCATAGCTTGCCCAAAGAGTTTTGTTTGCGTCTATGAGAAATCTACCTGAAAAATGCCTCGTAGGGAAGCAGTGCAATCTCAAATGACTATCCAAATCTGTGCTTTCCCACCAGCCTAGCTCTGTGATATTTGCCTTTTTTATCCCCCATTTTTGCAGATATTTCCCCACACCAAGCGGGACAAATGCTTTTGTAATATCAAGTTTTTTTATAGTATTTTTGCTTAGGTGGTCGTAGTGA
The DNA here is from genome assembly GCF_003364135.1 of Helicobacter sp. MIT 01-3238. Lineage (NCBI taxonomy): Bacteria > Pseudomonadati > Campylobacterota > Epsilonproteobacteria > Campylobacterales > Helicobacteraceae > Helicobacter > Helicobacter sp. MIT 01-3238. Next base: position 13,750 of record NZ_NXLN01000010.1, on the reverse strand, counting down.
TTGTGCGTGATGATGAGATAGTCTATGGGTGGCAAATCATTTGGTTTATAGATGTCTGCTCCACTAAAGGGCTTGCAAATGCGCCCAAAAGGGCTAGCTGCGCTACCCAAAATCGGGTCAACCAAAATCCGCTTCCCGCCTATCATAAGCAATATCGAAGAGTGCCCAAACCACACAAAGCTATCGTTTTTGGGCAGTGATTTTATGTCGTTTTTTATGCTTGGGATATGCACATCTTTTGGGTAGCGTAGGATTTCAAAAAGCGTGGATTTTTTGATTTTGGAATTTTTGTGCGGAGTGGTGAAATCTTTTGATTCTTTTGCCGTGCTGTGTGTCATTTGCTATCTAGTATTTTCTTAGATTTACCACTTCTCGCCTATGCCAAGCAGTAAGCAGCGGTTTATCTTTGGCAGTGCACATAGTGCATAAAATCTACCTTTTTGAATAGCTTGTGTGTTTGTATTTTGCCTAGTATTTTTAGTGTTTTGTGTATTTGGATTCGTGCCATTACCCCTTATGGTTTGCAAGTCGCTAAAATAGCGATTTTGGAAGTTTAGATGCACGCGCATAGCTTCATCACTTGCAAGCCTTGCATAGACGCTTACCCCACCTAGCTCGCTATATATAGGCTCGCTATCGACAAATCCTCGAAAAAACACAAGCGGTTTTTTGATTTTGCTTCTCTCACGCCAAGATAGTTTTTTATATACGCTATAATCAATAAGTGAATACCCTCTAAAGCGCAAAAAACTATTTTGCAAAGTGGCTTGCAAAATCTCTTTGTGTCGTTTTTCTAGATTTGCTTGGAAAAATCGCAAAAACTCATTTGCATCAGGCAAAGCCTCACTTGATTCATTATGAGGTGTTTCTCTTTTGCCAGATTTGTTTTTGGAAGTGCGCAAATATTCCTTTGGTTCTTGCACTTGTTGGCTAGATTTTGCACAGAGTGCAAAATCCCCACATATAAGCAAAGCACCAAACAAAATCCCTACAATCCCTGCCAAAATACTAAATGGCTGTAAAGTCGCATTATTCATTTTCTAGCACTTTTGGTTTTGAAAATCTATTAAGCGCGATTATGCCAATGAGAACAACGGCAAATACCGCTACTACGGCTAGGTATGAGTATTGTCCATATTTGTCAAAAAGCCCGATGATAAATTTTGAGCTATAAAACGCCACACTTCCTAGCAAACTAGCCCAAATCACACAAGAGAGTGCATTTAGTAGCAAAAACTTTTTGAAATTGTAGCGACTAACGCCGATTGCCACAGGGACTAAAAACTTGATTCCGTATAGGTATTTGTTTATAAAAATCAAGATAGAGCCGTATTTGCGTAGCCACAAGTGCATTAGCGCGATTTTTCTGCGATGCTTGCTAAGGTATTTGGCAAACTCTTTTTTCTCATAGCGCACCGCATATACAAGCATAGAGCTACCAAAAATATTGCCCAAAGTCGCTATAAGTATGCTTAGAGAAAGGCTCATCTGCTCTAGGCTGGAAAGCACGCCCGCTGCCAAAATCCCCACATATCCGCTACCCATACAATACAAAAATAGCACGATATATCCCCACGAATCAAAAGAATCCCTAAAAGAGTTGATTGTAGATTCCATTTTTTTTGCCTTTGTTGTTTGACTATTTATTTGATAAAATCTGCAATTTTCTAAAAATACGAAAAGGGATTATATCCACATAAAACCTACTTTACGCAAACTTCAAAAATACAAATAAAGAAAATCTTAAAAATTTATTGCAAAAATTTATTTCGCAAATTTTTATTTTGTATGTATAATTATTCTATTTTTGAGCAAGGAGATTGTGTAAGGGAGTTTATCAAAGCTAGAGTTGAGGGTTTGGCTTTATAATATTTTTGGTTTGGAAAAAGAATGCTTTTAAGGAATGAAAATGGATTTACCTCAATGGGAGCAAAGCAAATATAGCATACACAATGACGCTATTGATGCACAGCACAAGCAGCTTTTTGACATTGCTTATCGTGCGGGATTGCTTATCAACAAGCAAGCGGGTAGCGATGAAATAAAGCAGATTTTGTTTGAGCTATTTGAGTATATGAAAGTGCATTTTGCCGATGAGGAAGCCTATATGGAGAGCATCGGCTATCCCCACCTAGAGCAGCAAAGAGAATCCCACCAAGAAATCATAAGCAATATGACAAGCCTTATCCAAAATATCCGCTATGATTTTAAGCAAAAACTTGCCATTATCACGCAGGATTGGCTCATAGAGCATATTTTGAAAGAGGATATGCAAATAGAAAAATGGAGGGCTTCCCACCAAGAAGAAGCAAAGAAAAATCTAGAGCAACACAAAGAAATATTTCATATCTACACTTGTCAATGCCGAAAAGAATTTCACTTGCTTGATACGATTCACAAAAAAATCCAAAAAGGCAAGAGTTTTCATTGCAAATCCTGCGGGCAGGTGATAAAATTTGTCCGTGATGACAAAAAAGAACCCACACAATAAGCCTATAAATATACTTGCATAAAATGTGGCATAACGGTTGTGCCTAAGCAAAATTCAAGCGATAAGCAACTTACAATCAAACACAAGTCAAGTGTAAAGATAAGCAAAAAAAGCCAAAACCAAGTGAATAAGGCTAAGCCACAAAATAAACCACAAGTAAAATCCTGCCAAAATCTGCAAGTGATTTTATTTCACATTAAACACTTCTTAAACTCTAAGCTACTACAATAACGCCACACAATCTAAAAACGCAAAAAATGTGATAAAACTACAAAAAGCCTTAAAGCACTCCGCAATCTCACATAATAAGGAAATCTATGCTTCCCCTAGAATCCATACAAAAAGCTCATCAAATCATCGCTCCTGTGATTGAGCGCACGGCGTTTTCTTACGCACCTAGACTATCAAGCCTAACAAGCGCAAATATCTACCTAAAAAAAGAAAACTTGCAACGCACGGGGGCGTTTAAAATTCGTGGCGCGTTTAACAAAATCGCTCAAATGAGTGAGCAATCCCGCGCAAAAGGTGTCATCGCTGCAAGTGCGGGCAATCACGCTCAAGGCGTAGCCTACTCCGCGCGACATTTTGGGATACCCTCTGTGATTGTTATGCCTGAAGCCACACCACTTCTAAAAGTTTTAGCCACCAAAGAGCTAGGTGCTGAAGTCGTGCTAAGTGGGGATAACTATGATGAGGCTTATGCTAAGGCTTATGAGATAGCAAAGCAAAGGGATTTGAGCTTTATCCACCCATTTGCAGATGAGGAGGTGATGGCAGGGCAGGGGACTATCGCACTTGAGATGATAGAGGAGCAAGAGCTAGATTTTGTGCTTGTGCCTATCGGTGGTGGTGGACTTATCGGGGGAATCCTAAGCGCATACAAAGCCCTAAGCCCTCACACCAAAATCATAGGCGTGCAAGCAAAGGGAGCAAATGCTATGGCGACAAGTTTTTATGCCAAAAAAATCCAAAATTCTACTTCGGTTCGCACTATTGCAGATGGCATAGCTGTGCGCGATGTCAATGCGCTAAATTTTTCATATATTTGCGAGGGATTAAGCGCGATAGTTGAAGTAGATGATGAGGAAATCGCAAGTGCGATTCTCTACTTGCTAGAAAATCAAAAGCTAGTCGTGGAGGGAGCGGGGGCTTCTGGCGTGGCTGCCCTGCTTCATCGCAAGCTAGAAATCAAGCCAAATGAGCGTGTAGGCATAGTGCTAAGCGGTGGAAATATCGATGTAACTATGCTAAATCTCATTATCCAAAAAGGGCTTATCAAAACCCATAGACGCTTACAGCTACAAATCGTGCTTATGGACAAGCCCGGGGCACTCCAAAACCTCACTAGCATACTTGCAAGGGCAAATGCAAATATTGTCCAAACTGATTATGATAGGACTTCAATAAATCTAGCTTATGGAGATGTATATATCACGCTTGCTATTGAGACAAAGGGCGAAGCACACAAGCAGCAAATCTGCAAAGAGCTAAAAGCAAATGGATATGAATTTAGTGAGATTTTGTAGATTTTATGCACGATTTTAGGGGGTATCAATGCTTGCAAATATATCTCAAATATTTAAAAAACTATATTTATACATAGCTATTTGGGCAGAGGATTTCAAAAGAGCAGGGCGCAAGTATGATTTAGTCGATGTGGGATTTGGCTCTATATTGCTAGCAAGCCTATCTGCACTGCTTTTTATGATAAGCGAGATTTCTATCAGTGGCAAAGAGATAAACGCACTTTTATCAGCTAGGGATTCTCATTTATTTTCTTTTGTAGCACTTTGCCTTGAAATCTTTGGGAGCAATGATTACGCGCTTAGAGGGAGTTTTTTGGCACTTCATTGTGTAAATATGCTACTTATGTATAATCTTAGCCGTTTGTATCTCAAAAAGCCTAGCGATTCGTTGCTACTTATGGCGTTATACGCACTTTTGCCTGCGACAAATCTAAGCGCGATTTTGCTATATAAAAGCGGGTTTATTTTATTTGCTTTGTTGCTTATTTGCTATTTTCAGATGCGTTTTTCTCGCCCACCTTATATTAGCATTTTTGTTTTTGGTTTGCTAGATTTGGCTTTTAGTGCGGTGTTTGTAGCACTTTGTGCGTTTGCGATAAAAAAGCGCAAAACAAAGACATTTATCGCTTCGATTTTGGGATTTGGGATAAATATGTTTTTGTATGAGGAATCTATCGGTGGGATTCCAAAGGCGTATTGCTTGGATTTGCTAGGAAGTATTGCTATGCTTTTTTCGCCGTTTTTGTTTTTGTATTATGTCTATACGCTCTATGCAGCAGTGGCAAGGCGCAAAGAGGATTCTCTTATGGTGTATATCGCTACAAGCGGGCTTATACTTATGCTACTTTTGTCATTGCGCCAAAAGGTAGATATTACGCAATTCACTCCACTGCTTTTGGTGGGATTCCCTGTGCTAGCATTTGGATTTTTTAGCGATATTCGCTTGAGGCTAAAGCAGTTTAAAAGGCGATTTAGAATTCGTATGAGTTTTATCATAGCCACTTTGCTTTTAGAGACGATTTTGCTATTTGGCAACAAAATCACATATATTTTTTCATCTAAGCCAAATTTTGCCTATCCCTACTATGTGGCAAAAGACTTGGCAAACGAGCTAAAATCGCGCAATATACTTGCGATAAAAACGCAAGATTCTAGCCTTGCCTTGCGACTTGGGTTTTATGGTGTGGGTATGGGGAGTGGTGCTTGCCTTTATGAGAAAAAGCCAAAGGGATATAGAAGCGAGAGAATCTCCATAGAGTATTTTGGTGTGAGTGTGGCTAGCTATTTTTTGGTGCGACATAGTGGATGTCGTGTGTAGTCGCACTAAAATTTTCATCGCAAGAATTTATGAAAGAATTTTGCGTAAAAATCTTGTGGCAAAAATTTTTATGCAAAATCCTGCCAAATTTATCAAAAAGTGAAAAATGACTATGCGTAATTGTTTTAGCGTGCTTGAGCTTGTTTTTGGGATTGCGATTTTGGGGGCTTTTGTGCTTTTTGGCTTGCCACCAAAATCTAGCCAAGCCCTCCATAGTGCTGCTATCCATACTCTATCTCATATTCGCTATACGCAGCATTTGGCACTAAATGATTCGCTAGATTTTGCCACCATTGCACAGACTCAAACACTTACCAAAATGCACCCATCAATTAGCCCAAGCAAACTGCTAGAATCACACAAAAACTTTTGGCAAATCCAATTCCACCAAAGCGGAATCTACACCCCTCAAAGTTTTAGCATATATTTTGATACGCCTAGATTTGCCCCCACTACCGATAGAGACAATCAGCCAAGCGTGGGTGATATAATCGCTACAAGTGGCAAAAACAAGCGATGTCTATCAGGATATAGCAACATAAACATTTCCATAGAATGTCGCAACAACGCCGAAATAGCCGTTAGGCTAGGGGAGTATTTTGGTGTAGAATTTATCTCACTAGATTCCAATCCACACTGCCAAGAAATGGGGACTTTTCGCGTGAAATTTGATAGATTTGGCAAGCCCTATTGTGGCAAAGAAGCACTTGCCCTGCACGCCCCGCTAAAAATCACACTACACAAAAAAGGCTTTAGCAAATCAATATGTATCCACCCAAACACAGGCTATGCTTCTCTTTCTCATAATGGTGTGTGCTAGATAAAAATACGATTTTGTTAAAAAATCCTGCCGATTTAGATTCTAATTGCAAGATGAGAGGGTGTCTAGCAAAATCTATCGCTTGCCTTTGAAAGTTTTTCAATAGGTGTGGCAAAAGGGTGTAAGGATATGAAAGAAGTCAAAAAAGTTCCGTTTTTGGACTTGAAAGCGCAGTTTGTGGATTTGCAAAAAGCGGTGCTAAAGGGTGTAGAGAGCATTTGCAAAAATGCAGAATTCGTGCTAGGAAGCGCGGTAAGTGAGTTTGAGGAGAATTTCAGTAGCACGATTTTTGGCAAAGCACCCAAAAAACCCAAAGAAAAGCTAGATGAAGCCATAGAGGAGCTACTTCATAGTGCTTATAACAAAAACCACTGCGTAGGCGTAGGCAATGGCACTGACGCGCTACAAATCGCCCTAAAAGCCCTAGATTTGCCACCTCATAGTGAAGTGCTTATCCCTGCAAATACTTACTTTGCCTGCGCAGAAGCTGTGCTAAATGCGGGGCTAAACCTCGCAATAATTGATTGCGATGAAAATGGCGAATTTGTCATAAATAAAGAAAATCTAAGCCCAAAATCTAGTGCATTTATCGCTGTGCATCTCTATGGCAAAGTGCTTGATTTGGATAAGCTACGCGATTTTGCCAAAGAAAATTCTCTAGCGTTTATCGAGGACTGCGCTCAAGCGCACGGAGGAGTGGATAAGCAAGGGCGAAGTGTAGGGAGTGTGGGGGATATAGCGACATTTAGCTTTTATCCGGGCAAAAATCTAGGCGCGTATGGCGATGGCGGAGCGGTGCTATCAAAAGACATAAATCTAGTCAAAAAAGCTAGGCAAATCGCAAATCACGGACAGGAATACCAAAACGATGCGTTTGTAAAAAACCACCACATAGCACTAGGGTATAACTCAAGGCTAGATTCTATCCAAGCAAAGATTTTGACGATAAAGCTACCATTGCTAGAAACGCATAACGAATATAGGACAAGGGCTGCTAGGCGGTATTATTATAAGCTAGAATCTTTGGAGAAAAAAGGTTATCTAAAGCTACCACCTCTTAGCGAGCAGTGCGTATGGCATCTCTTTGTCATTGAGTGGCTTATGGAGGGGCAAAAGTGTAGGGATAGTTTGTGTGAATTTCTGCAAAAAAACGGTATAGAATGCTCTATCCACTATCCAAACGCACTTAGCGATATAGAAGTGCTACGAAATGATGAGAGAGTGCGGGTGCTACCCACTCCAAATGCTTCAAGGAGGGCAAAAACTATCATAAGCTTGCCGATGGGAGAGCACCTGCGCAACAAACATATTGAATACATTAGCGATAAAATCGAGGAATTTATCACTAAAAAATAATCTATCTAGCTTAAGCAAAGTGAGGGGATTCTTTATAAAGCAACCCATAAACCCGTCATTACTAAAGAAACTTCGCTTTTTGTTATTGCTAGATTTGCTTGCAAAGCAATCCACACGCCACTTCCGTCATTGTGAGAATCTGCGTTAGCAGATTCGTGGCAATCCACAAAAACAAAGATAGATTGCCACGCAAGTCTTGCGACTTGCTTGCAATGACGAAGTGGCATTTTTGGATTGCTAAAGAAACTTCGCTTCGCTTGTTTTACTAAAGAAGCCAAAGGCTTTCTAAAGAAACTGCGCTTCGCTTGTTTTCTAAAGAAACTGCGCTTCGCTTGTTTTCTAAAGAAACTGCGCTTCGCTTGTTTTCTAAAGAAACTGCGCTTCGCTTGTTTTTTGCTACGCTAACTTCGTTTGCTCGCAATGATATTCAATGCCACCTTACCCCGTCATTGCGAGAGAATCCGCAAGGATTCTCGTGGCAAGCCATTTTTGTGTTTAAGACATTGCAATAACTAGCAGAATGTTTTTTTTTTTTTTTGGATTTTGATATTTAGGATTTAAGAAGTAGAAAATACAAAGCGCGGAATTAAGCACAAAACTAAGAAATATGAAAATTTGTAAGGATTAAAGAAAGCACAAAATCTAGCCAAAGCCCAAATATTCCCCCTCCACTAAAAAATATTTACCCTCATACCCCCTATTTCATATCTCTATTTTTCGCGATGATACCCACAGTTGCTAGCAAGCAAATCCACCCCCAAAATCACAAAAATTATTGCCTAAATTATCGCGCCTTATTTCGCCACTATCGTGCGAGCACCCTCGTTTGAATACACCAAAAATCGCTTATTTTTACCTCTATATTTGTTTAGCGCACGAGCAAAGTCTGCCGTGTCTTTGATAGCTATGTCTTCTACTTGAGAGATAATGTCGCCTTGAGAAAATCCCGCCTCTTGCGCTGGGGAGTTTGGTGCGACATTGGTTACTATCACGCCTGATATGTCGCTTGGGATTCTGTATCTTTGGCGGATTTGGGCAGAGAGAGGCTCTACGCGCATTCCTTTTAGTGCACTTTTTTCATCGCTAGATTCTGGGATATTTACAGGTGCACTTTCATTTGCGCTTCCGTCTTTGCGCGTAGCAAGCGTAAGTGTGATAGTTTGAGGTTTGCCATCACGGATTATGCTTAGGGTTGCTCTCTCATTTGGTTTTAGCGCACCGATTAGATTTCGCAAGCTAGCAGAGTCTTTGACAGGCTTGCCATTTACTGCTGTTATCAAATCCCACACAAGTAGCCCTGCTTTGCGTGCGGGAGACTTAGGGTCGATAGAAATGACTACCGCACCTTGAGCGTTGCCGTAGTTTGAGCGTAGATTTTCGCTTATGTCTTGTGTGCCTACACCTATGTAGCCCCGCTGGATTCTACCCTCTTTGACAAGGGAGTTTGCCACTTCTTTTACCATATTTGCAGGGATAGCAAACCCCACTCCGTGATTGCCCCCTGTGCGTGAGAGGATAGCGGTATTCATACCGATTAGCGCACCGCGCGAGTCGATTAGCGCACCACCTGAATTCCCGGGATTGATTGAAGCGTCCGTTTGGATAAAGTTTTCATAAGCGTTGATTTGGATATTTTTGTTTATGGCTGAAACGATACCTTGAGTTACGGTCTCTCCCACACCAAATGGATTCCCAATAGCAAAGACTACATCGCCCACTGCGACATCATTGCTATCGGCAAATGGCACAAAAGGCAAGTTGTTTTTGCTGATACGAATCACGGCAATATCGCCGTCTTTGTCCGTGCCGACAAGGCTAGCAGTGTATTCTCTTGTGTCATTTGGAATCGTTACGATGATTTTGTCCGCGCCGTCTATTACGTGGTTGTTGGTGATGATATAGCCATCGTGAGAGATGATGACGCCACTGCCTAGAGAACGCTCTACCCTGTCTTTTGGGATTTGGCTATACATATCGCCAAAAAACTGCTGAAAAAACGGGTCGTTAAACATTGGATTCATAATGTTGTTTGCGACTTTTTTTTGCGTGGAGATATTTACTACGGCTTTGGTAGCCCTCACAATCGCATCGTGGTAAGAATACACCGTGTTTTTGTCATTCATAGGGTTTGCGCGTTTGGAGGCTTTGGGGGCATTTTGGATAGAGTAGGCTTGCAGTGAGGAAACACACACTACGCAAGCTAGTGCTAGAGTGGCAAAGTATGGAGTGGATTTTTTTGACATTTTGGATTCTCCTAGATTTTTTTGGATTTCTAAAGAAACTTCAAGATTTTGCAAAACGCTAGCAAAATCCTTGGCGAGATTTTGCAAATTTTACACCTGATTATTGTGTGCTAGCAAAGCAAATGCCAAATTGTAAAACGAAAATCTAAATATTTATAAAAATCTAGGTATTTTTGCAAAAATCACTTCTTGTGAGATATTCATACTTCAAATTTATCGTAGCACACTTTTTCCCTCGCTAGCGCGGAGGGGGCTAGGGGGGGGGTGGGTATAGGCTTTAAGGATTTTTGTGTAGGGTGGGTTTTTAGATTCCTAAGGCTTCGTCATTGCGAGCGAGCAAAGCGAGCGTGGTAATCCATAAAAAAGACATAGATTGCCACGACTTGACTTCGTCAAGTCTCGCAATGACGATTGGAATATGGACTACCACGATTCCACGCCCCTTAAGCGAAATCTCGCAATGACGGGAAAACCCACCCCCAAACCCCCTCCGCAAGGGAGGGGGTTTAAAGAAAAGCAAATACCCTCGTGCTAGGAGAGGGGGAAAAGAGTAGCAACTCCACATAGGGAGAGGGAATCTATGATATTACCCATCGATATAGTATGTCTTTTTCTTGGACTTTTTGGATTTTTTCTTGGGCTTGTCTTTTTTGGAGGATTTTTTGGACTTCTTGCCCTCAAGTATGGAGCGAGATACAGCGTTGCCGTCCTTGTCTTTGACATAGTCGCTCCCACCAAACCAATACGCGTATTTGAGGTTTAGTGTCGTAGTTACGCCATTAAACCACTGGCTTAGTGCGCTATCGTTACTTTTGTCAAATGTAGAAGCATAGAAAAGCCCATCATAGCCCAAACTTAGCTCGTGGTTTTTCTTTATAAGCCATATCAAATCAAAGCTTAGATTCCCATACACCACAGGCAAGGTAATCGTGCGCTTCTCATCATCAATAGTATTGCCGTATTTAAAGCTGCCAAGTTGTGGTGTGTTTAGGACATTATATCTCACACCTACTTTTAGATTTGTGCGAAATGTATTGCCCCACATTTTGTAGTAGCGCACAGCTGCACTTATCTGTGGCAAGTGCCATAGTATCGCTCCGTAGTATTCATTCGCACCGATAGGGTATAGTGGCGTAGTGTCTGTTTGTATAGTTGGCTTTATGAGTTTTGTCGCTACGGAAGATAGCACATCATAGCTTAGTCCCACTTCAGGTGCTACATAGCTATTTCGCTTAAACTGATAGAATGTAATCCCACCTTTTACTTCCCCGCCCACACTCCACATTAGCGGGATTTTGCTTTTTGTTCTATCACTATCTACTTCTATGATATTTGTCCTACCACCTGCTTCTAGCCTAAACTGCGGCAAATCCACCCCACCGCGAATAGTTGCTTTGATAAACCCCTCCCACACCTTAGAAGTAACTGCGAAAGTTTTAAAGTAGTTTAGCCCTGCTTGAAGTGAGTTTGTCTGCACTCGTGTGGGTGCTCCTATTGATTGTGTATCGGTGCTTACAAATTCATACCCCACATATCCGCCAAATATCCCCGCACTGCGCAGATTTCGCTGAATACCAAAAATCGCACCCCCAGCCCACTCTAGCGCGTTTGACACACCCATATCGACATAGCTATTTGCTCCATAAGGTAGCGCGAAAAATCTCCAATCCCTGCGCCCGGTGTATGGGATAAATATCGCATCTAGTTGGTCGATAAGCTCAAAGTTGTTATAGCCTTTTTCCAAGTCCTGTCCCTTGCTTTGCTGCAGGGTAAGTCTTGCCATTTTTTCACGCACTTTGTCGATTTTACCCTCCGTTTTGCGTCTAGTTTTTGAGAATCTCACACTTTTGTTCGTTAGTCTCGCCATATCGTATTGGAGCAATCTTAGCTCTACTTCTTGGTTGTAGTAGTTGTCGCTATGAAATGTCTTTGTCGTCATCGTATCTAGGATATTTTGAGTCATCGCATTTCTGCGCATATAGCTTAGGGCAAGCGCGCGATAGACATCAGTGATATATGCTTGGCTACCATTTGCCCTTAGGCGAAAAGCACTAGCTTGGTTTGTCCACACTATCTCTGCACCTCTACCTGCGGTTACATTGCGCTGTCTAAGAGAAGTGCCGATACCCGTAGTCCCCGATACCACTAGATTTTTTAGCTCATATATCGTATCTCTACTGATATTATCCCCTAGATTGATAGTAATAGCATTTGATGAAGCACCCATACATTTAGCTTCATTACAACCACCACTGATTGAGATTCTCTGTCCATCATTATTTGCATTATTTTCTGTCAATTTATTCCAGCTATCCCCGCTATTTATCGTTACTGAAGCACCATATATCAGTAGCGTATTTACAGTAGCACCTATTCGGTAGTCAAGCAAGGGGGTTGTGTTATCTGCGCTTCCTAGATATAGTGTGCCGATAGTGCCATTTCCACTTATAGAGCCAACAGAGCTTGGCTTTATGCCATCTACACCTGCTATCCCAAGAGTAGTTATTGTGCCTCCATTGACATTGACATTGCCCACGCTAGAGCCATCAGTTACATTGATAGTTCGTATCGTGCCTCCATTTGCGTTTATGGTGTTTATCCCCACACCACCTTTTAGCTCCAAATAATAAAGCGTGCCAGAAGTGTTTGTGATAGTGTTTATACTAGAGCCATAGCCCACTCTTAGATTCCCTATAAATCCGCTATTTGTGATAGTGTTTACTTTCGCGCTATTGATATTTAGGTCGTTCATATTTGCGCTAGTTTTGTTGTCTATGGTGTTTATGCTTGCACCGTCTGTTATGTTTACGGTATAGACGGTTTGCGCTTCGTTGGTAAATGTCCCTATGGTAGAGTAGTTTCCAATAGATACGGATTGGAATATCCCTTTTGCGTCCCCGTCCCAATTTCTCCCACCACCCACAGGAGTTGTTGTGTTGCTTTTTATGGTTAGCCCTGCCATATCTGCTTTTGCGATAGTAGATACGGTTACCCAAGTCCTACCCTGCGCATCGATTACAAAAGTTTTGTCCGCCGCACTTAGTTGCCCAAACTCCACCTTTTTGTAATACCCTGAGCCATAGTCCATATTTGCACCCTGCCAAGTTTTGCCATTGGTCCTGTTAAACTCTACCAAAATTTGGTCTGTGCCTCCACCGATAGTAAGCCTCTCACTCGCGCTACCAAACTGGATAATCGTATCCCAATAGTAGTTTGTCTGATAGTATCCATATAGATGATTGCCTTTCGTGCTTAGCTCGGCATTTGTCGCTGTGCCTGTGCAGGTGTAGATTTGCTTCACGCCTTTTGCATTTGTCGTGCCTGAAGTGTATTCATCTAGTGTCGTTCGGCAGTTTACCGCCGCTGCGACTATGTCTAGGGCTACTCCTGTAAGTGCTACGCTTGCGATGAGGGATAGTGCTAGTTTGCGCGGTTTTTTGTTTTTGTCGCCATTTGAGAATTTTGCAATTTTAAAAGCCCCCTCCCTTGCGGAGGGGGTTTGGGGGTGGGTGTCTTTTGCATTGGAAAAAGCATAGAAAGATTTGTCATTGCGAGGCAGTGGCGAAGCCACAACGAAGCAATCCATTTCTTTTTTATGGATTGCCGCGCTTGCTACGCTCGCTCGCAATGACGAAGTGCTACCTTTGCTAGCAGTTGCTGACTTTGTTTGAAAAGCAGAGGTGGGATTTACCCACCCCCTAGCCCCCTCCGCAAGGGAGGGGGAACTGATTGGGTTGCACTCGCTTGCAATAGAATCAACTTTGTTATATTGTCCTGCATTTGCTTTGTCATATTGAGGTTTTGCAAAAACCGAAATATCTCTATTAGATTCTATGCGAGATTCTACTTGAGATACTTCGCTTTGCCCAGTATGACAAATTAAGCGCGAACTACTCTCTCTCTCTCTCTCTCTCTCGTTTGGTTATCGTGCTATTGATGATAGAAACTTGTCTAATGCCCTGCTTCATTTTGACTCCTTAAAGATGACTGCCAAAC